>JAUJMB010000002.1 GCA_030447045.1 Rubrobacteraceae bacterium
CCGGCTGGCACGGCGGCATGGCCGACTCGTTCCGCGAGAGCATCAACTACCAGTTTATGGTCGGCGGCCAGTGGGTCGCCCACCCCGGCAACATCATCGACTACGAGGTAAACGTCGTGGACCACGAGGACCCCGTAACCGCAGGCCTCGAAGATTTCAGGATGCGCTCCGAGCAGTACTACATGCACGTGGACCCCTCCAACAAGGTGCTGGCGACCACCACCTTCTCCGGCGAGCACGTGCCCTGGATCGAGGGTAACGTCATCCCGGTGGTCTGGAAGCGCAGGTGGGGCAGGGGCCGCGTCTTCTACTCCTCGCTCGGGCACGTCGCAAAAGACTTCGAGGTGCCGGAGGCGAGGACGCTGGTCGAGCGCGGGATGCTATGGGCGAGCAAGTGAGAGGGAGGTAACGTCATCGAGAACGGGCCGGTAAGAGTCGGGGTGATGGGGGCTGGCAAGATCAGCGGCATCTACCTGCAGAACGGGGCCGTCTTCGACGACCTCGAGGTCGTCTCCTGCGCGGACCTCCTGGTGGAGCGGGCCGAGGAGCAGGCGCGGGAGTACGGCGTGCCGAGGGCGTACGGTCCCGAGGAACTTCTCGCCGACCCCGAGGTCGAGATCGTGCTGAACCTTACGGTGCCGGCGGTCCACGCGGAGGTTTCGCTGGCGGCTCTTGAGGCCGGCAAGCACGTCTACACGGAGAAGCCGCTCGCTGTCAGCCGCGAGGACGGGCGAAAGATGCTGGAAGTAGCGACTGAGCGGGGGCTCCTAATCGGCTGCGCCCCCGACACGTTTCTCGGCGGGGGCCTCCAGACCTGCCGCAAGGTGATGGACGAGGGCATCATCGGCGAGCCGGTCGCCGCGACGGCCGTCATGATGACCCACGGCCCCGAGGACTGGCACCCCAACCCCGACTTCTTCTACCAGCCCGGCGCCGGCCCGATGTTCGACATGGGCCCCTACTACCTGACGGCGCTCGCGACGCTCCTCGGCCCCGTCAGGCGCGTCACCGGCTCGGCCCGGGTCACCTTCCCGGAGCGTCAGGTCACGAGCCAGCCGCTCGCGGGGACGAAGATCACGGTGAACACCCCGACCCACGTCGCCGGCGTGATGGACTTCGAGGGCGGCGCCGTCGGCACGCTCGTCACCAGCTTCGACGTCTGGTCGGCGGAGCACTCCAGGATCGACGTCTACGGCACCGAGGGCACCCTGAGCGTCCCCGACCCGAACACCTTCGGCGGCCCGGTGCGCGTCTGGCGCTCCGGCGGTGACGCCTGGACGGACGTGCCGCTGACCCACCCCTACACGGAGAACAGCCGCGGCCTCGGGCTCGCCGACATGGCCCAGGCTATCCGCTCCGGCAGGAGGCACAGGGCCACGGGCGAGCTCGGCGGGCACGTCCTGGACGTCATCCACGCCTTTCTCGACTCCTCGGAAGGCGGCCGGCACGTCGAGGTCGCCAGCACCTTCGAACGCCCCGAGCCGCTGCCGGCCGGGTCGCCGGCCGGGATCTTCGGGGGTGGCGCGTGAGGGAAGACCAGATCTCGCTCCAGCTCTACACCGTCCGCGAGCACACGGCCCGCGACATGCCGGGCACCCTGCGCCGCCTGGCGGAGATCGGCTACACCGCCGTCGAGCTCGCCGGCTTCGGCGGCCTCTCCCCGCAGGACCTACGCCGCACCCTGGACGACCTGGGCCTTCGCGCCTCTGGCGCCCACGTCCCCCTAGACGCCTGGGAGACGGACCCGGGCTCTGTTATCGCGGACATGCACGCCATAAGCTCCCCCCACGCCATCGTCCCGATAGCCCCGCCGGGTCGCCGCGGCGACGCCGACGCGGTCGCCCGCCTCGCCGAATCGTTCAACCGCTGGGGCGGGCTCTGCCGCGCCGAAGGGCTGACGTTCTCCTACCACAACCACGACTTCGAGTTCGCGCCCCTCGGGGACGCGACGATGTGGGACGTGCTTGTTCGGGAGACGGACCCTGCGCTGGTCCACCTGGAGCTCGACCTGTACTGGATCAAGTACGGCGGCACCGACCCCGAGACCGTCCTGCGCGACGTCGGGGACCGCGTCTCCCTCGTCCACCTCAAGGACATGGCCCCCGACGAGACCCGCTCGGACCTACCCGTCGGCGAGGGCACCATGCCCTGGCCGCAACTCCTCGCCGCAGCCGACGAGATGGACGTCGAGTGGTTCGTGGCGGAGCAGGACAACCCGCGGGATGCCCTGGAAGACGTCGAGATCAGCCTCAAGGCCATGCAGAATCTGAGCACCGGATAGCCCCGCGCCGAAAGATCCGTCGAGTCTCGCCCCAAAAAATTCCGTGCGGGGCTCGACGCCCTCTTAGCGGTCGGGGGTAGTGTCTATCTTCCTGAACTCGCGGTCGCAGAGGCGGTAGACGAGGTACGCGGTGAGGCTGGGCGTCGCGAGCAGGAGCACTGGCACGAAGAAGGTCAACGCCGCCGCCGCGACGACCAGGGCCAGGCACAGGAGCGTGATCGGGAGCCGTCCGACCGCCAGGAGCAGCGTGTTCTTCGGCACCGCGCTCCACCTCGTCTCGTAGTGGACCATGACGGGGAAGAGGAAGATGGAGGCGAGGGCGTAGAGGATGCTCGCCAGCACGAGCAGGAACCTCATGACGGCCTGCGGGCCCGGGGGCAGCCCGTCGGCGATAAGAAAGTCCAGGAACAGCGCCCCGCCGAAGAGCGCCCACAGCACCCCCACCGCAAGACTCTGCCGGAAGTTCTGCCGAAAACGCAGAACGAAAACCCCAAAGACCCCCGCCTCTTTACCCCTGGCCCAGTCCCTGACCACGCCGAACATCGCCGCCGTCGAGGGGAAGATGGTCACCACCGGCACGCACGCCAGCAGCCACAGGAGGTTGAGCAGGAAAAAGTCCGTGGCACGCTCGAGCCATTGGTAGGCCTTTGTGTCCAGGATGTTCATCACTTGCCATTATCCCGCAGGACGGGCGGCGGGGGCCACACGCCCGATCAGGACCGCGGGGGCGCCGAGGACTCACGAATCATAAGAGAGGTCGCGAGCTCGACGCGGGTGCTCTCTAGCCTCTCCCCGGCGATGAGCCTGAGCAGCATCCGGGTCGCCAGCGCCCCCATCTCGCGGACGGGTTGGCGGACGGTGGTGAGGGCGGGGGTGAGGAGGCCGGCGATCGGCAGGTCGTCGAAGCCGACGATGCTCATGTCGTCGGGGGCGCGCAGGCCCGCCTCGTAGAGGGCCCTGTAGACGCCCAGGGCCTGCAGGTCGTTGCCGGCGAAGATGGCGGTCGGCGGCTCCGGCGCGTCGAGCAGGGCGCGCGCGGCCTCGTAGCCGGTCTCCGTCACGAACCGGCCAGGCCTCTCGAGGTCCGGGTCCGGCGTGATGCCGGCCTCCTGCAGGGCGGTGCGGTAGCCGGCGATCCTCGCCCGCGTGGACTTGTATGGCGGACCGGAGACGACGGCGATGCGCCGGTGACCGAGGGAGAGCAGGTGCTCCGTGGCCGCGAAGCCCCCGGCGAAGTTCGTGGCCCCGACGGAGGGCACGCCCGGCGGGCTCTCCCCGCGGTCGTCCACGAGCGCCACCGGGATGCCCCGGCGGCGCAGCTCCTCGAGGTGGGCGAAGTGCTCGTCGGGCAGCACCAGGATCGCGCCGTCCGTCCCGTGCTCGATCACCCGCGCCATCCAACGCCTGTGGCGCCTCGCCTCGTCGTGCGTCGCCGTGAGGACCATCGAGAGCCCGGCCCGCTCAAGGGTCTCCTCGACGCCGCGGATGATCTCCGTGAAGTACGCGTTGTCGATCTCCTTGACCACCAGGTTGACGGACCCGGCCCGCCCCGCGCTCAGGGCCCTCGCCGCCCCGTGGCGCACGTACCCGCGCTCGGCGATCACGCGCTCCACCCGCTCCCTCGTCGCCGCCGCGACCCCAGGCTGCCCGTTCATCACCTTCGAGACCGTCGGCTTCGAGACGCCGGCCAGGGCCGCGATCTCGGCCATCCTCGTCTTGCCGTTAGACGATCGCCCCAACCCCGCTCCTCCGAAAAACCGGTTTCGTAACCCCCGTTATGATGCCGGGGCAGATAAATCCTGTCAACCGAACGTCCGGCTTGACGCAAGACTCCGGGCTATGCTAGTGTGCCCGCGGGTTAGGGAAACCGGTTTCTAAATGGGAAACAGTGCCGGCTGTCGAAGCGAGGAGGAGAGGTTATGGCAAGAGGTCTTACGCGGCGCGACTTTCTGCGCGCCGGCGGGGGGGCCCTGCTCGGGGCTTCCGCGTTGGGGCTCGCCGGGTGCGGGGGCGGGGGGGATCAGGGCGGTTCGGGCGGGAACACGCTGGAGTTCTGGGCCTTCGACGAGGGGCGGGCCAACTTCGCGAAGGCTGCGCTCGAGACCAAGGAGTGGAAAGACGCCCACGGGGATATGAAGGTGAACTTCAGGATCTTCCCGTACGAGCAGATGCACGACAAGCTGTTGACGGCCCTCGTCTCGGGGAAGGGCGCGCCCGACGTGGCGGACGTGGAGATCTCGCGCTTCTCCAACTTCATAAAAGGCGACGAGCTGCCGTTCCTGGATCTGACGGACCGCATCGGCGGCGACATAGACGACGTCTACAAGCCCGCGGCCACCGACCCCTGGACGTGGCAGAACAAGATCTACGGCGTCGGCAACGAGCTGAACACCTGCGTCCTCGCGTACCGCCAGGACCTCATGGACCAGGCGGGCGTGCAGACCCCGTTCGAGACCTGGGATCAGGTCGTGGCGGCGGGGAAGGAGGTGTCCACCGGCGACCGCAAGATGTTCGCGCTGCACGACCTCGCCTTCGGCGACCACTACATGCTCTCGCAGAGCGCCGGCACCGCCTACTTCGACGACGAGGGCAAGTACATCGGGGACAACGAGGAGAGCGTCGCGGCGCTGCAGTTCCTCCACGACATGGTCTACGATTCGGGTATCGCGAGCATAGCGCCGGTCGTCGCGAGCGACAACTGGTACCCGCCGCAGTACAGGTCGGCGTTCGCCGCCGAGAGGTACGTCGCTCTGTTCGGGCCGCCATGGCACCTGAGCTTCCTGCCGACGGACGTCAAGGAGCAGTCCGGGAAGTGGACGGTGCAGAGGCTGCCCGCGGGCCTGGGCGATGGTCTGCCGACGGCCAACTTCGGCGGGACCGGGCAGTGCGTGACCACGCAGAGCCAGAACCCCGACGCGGCGTACGACCTCGTCCGGATAGCCAACCTGACCAGCGAGGGCGTCATCGCGGACTTCGAGGCCAGGACCGCCTACCCGGCGTACAAGCCGGCGTACGAGGAGCCCGCGCTCCAGAAGTCCAACGAGTACTTCGGGGGCCAGAAGCTCGGGCAGGTCTACTCCGATCTCGCCCCCGGCCTGCCGCCTTTCAACCAGTCGCCGGTGTGGGGCCAGGCCACCGTGGCGCTGGTTCGCGAGGTGATAACCCCCGTCATGCAGGACAAGGAGGACGCGCAGACCGCGCTCTCCAACTTTGGTCAGACCGTCGGGGAGATGAAGCAGTAAGACCGCGAAGGGCCGGTCGTCCTCGGGGCGGCCGTCCCCTCCAGCCGGGAGGAGGAGAGGTTGGATACCCCATCCGCGAACGTGGCGGCGGCGCCGGAGCCGCCGCCCAAGTCGGGCCGGGGGCGGCCCGGCGGTAGGAACATCGCGCCGTACCTGTTCTTGTTGCCGTTTTTCCTGATCTACGCGGTCTTTCTGATCTACCCGGTGCTCGCCGCGTTCCGCCTGAGCTTCTACGAGTCGTCGGGCTTCGGGGGCGACACCTTCACCGGCCTCGACAACTACGCGAGGCTCGTGCAGGACTCGCGCTACCTCGAGGCCCTGAAAAACACGACCGTGTACGCCCTGGCGAGCGTCTTTATCCTGAGCCCGCTCGCCCTGCTGGTGGCGGTCGCGATCCGCTCGTTCGTGGTGCCGACGGCCGCCTTCAAGAGCTTCTACCGCATCATCTTTTTCCTACCGTTCATCACTTCGTTCGTCGTCATCGCGTTGATGTTCAACCTGATCTTCAACAACGACTTCGGCCTGTTGAACAACGCGCTCTCGGCGCTGGGGTTGCCGACGTTCAACTGGCTCAACAACGAGCGGGTGGCACTCCTGGCGATAATCCTCGTCGCGATCTGGACGTACCTCGGCATCAACGCGCTGTACTTTCTGGCGGGGTTGCAGAACATACCGGAGGAGGTCTTAGAGGCGGCGGCGGTCGACGGGGCGAGCAGGCTGCAGGCCTTCTGGCGGGTGACGCTGCCGCTGTTGAGGCCGGTGATCCTGTTCGTCGTCGTGCAGGCGACGATCTTCTCGTACCAGATCTTCGAGATACCGTTCCTGCTAACCGCGGGCGGGCCGTCCGACTCGACGCTGACGCTCGCGATCTACCTGTACGAGGTCGGCTTCAGGGAGTTCGACCGGGGTTACGCCGCCGCGATCGGGTACTCGATGGCGATCATCGCCGTCGTCCTCGCCGCGATCCAGCTCCTCGCGGCCCGCAGGTTCGACCGGTGAGGGGGTAGGGAGTGGTCGGCAACAAGCTTCAGGTCCGGGTCGTGCAGGTGCTGGTCAACGCCATGCTGCTCTTCGCGGTCTTTCTCCTGATCATGCCCTACCTGTACATGATCAGCGCCTCGTTCAAGGAGGGGAGCGAGATCTTTTCGATCCCCATAAAGCTCCTGCCAGACAGCCTCTACATGGGGAATTACGGGCTGCTCTTCGGGGAGACCAACTTCCCGCGCTGGTTCTTGAACAGCGTCTTCGTCAGCCTCTCGCGCATGGCCATAGCCATCCTGGTCTCCGTGATGGCCGGCTACGCCTTCGCGAAGTTCGACTTCCGCTTCAAGAACCTGCTCTTCGTCTTGGTACTCGCGACGCTGACCCTGCCCATCTACGTCCTGATCGTGCCGCTCTACGACATGATGGTTACCCTGGGCTGGACGGACCGGTACGTCGCCCTGATCCTGCCCTTCGCCGCGCAGGCTATAGGCGTCTTCCTGGCGCGCCAGTACCTACTCTCCATACCGGACGAGATCCTGGATGCGGCCAGGGTCGACGGGGCCTCTGAGTGGGTGGTGTTCTGGCGGGTGGTGCTGCCCATCTCCACGCCCGTGATGGCGGTCTTGGGCATCCTGTTCTTTACGACCGCCTGGAACGACTTTATCTGGCCGCTGGTCGTTATGACCGAGGACAGCAAGTTCCCCGTCGCCCTGGGCCTTCCGACCCTGCTCGGGCCCTACAGCCAGGAGTACGGGGCGGTAATGGCGGGGTCGTTCCTGAGCACGCTCCCGATCATCATCGTCTTCCTGATCGCGCAGCGGCGCTTTATCGAGGCGCTCACCGCCGGGGCGGTCAAGGGCTAGGGACCGCGCGACATCTGAGTACAGAAGGAGAGAACATGGCGAACGGCAAGGCCGCGCTGCAAGCGCGCGGGAACAGCATCGTGGACGGGGACGGAAACCCGGTCGTGCTGCGGGGCTTCGGCCTCGGCGGCTGGATGAACATGGAGAACTTCATCACCGGCTACCCGGCCAACGAGGAGGCGCAGCGCGAGGCCGTACGGGAGGTGCTCGGGGACGACCTCTACGAGCACTTCTTCGACAGCTTCCTGGAGCACTTCTTCACCGAGGGGGACGCGCGCTTTATATCCTCGCTCGGGATGAACCTGCTAAGGCTTCCCGTGAACTACCGGCACTTCGAGGATGACGCGCGGCCGTTCGAGATCAAGGAGGGGGGCTTCAAACACCTCGACCGGGCCGTGGAACTGTGCGCGGCGCACGGGGTCTACACGATCATCGATTTGCACGCCCTCCCAGGCTACCAGAACCAGCACTGGCACTCGGACAACCCTACCCACAAGGCCCTCCTCTGGCGCCACAGGCACTTCCAGGACCGGACCGTGAACATCTGGGAGCAGATAGCCGACCGCTACAGGGGCAACCCGTGGGTGGCCGGCTACAACCCCATAAACGAGCCGGCCGACCCTACCGAAAAACTGGTGATGCCGTTCTACCGGCGGCTCTACGACGCGATAAGGGCCGTTGACCCCGATCACCTCATCTTCCTCGAGGGCAACCGCTACTCGGTGGATTTCCACATGTTCGGCGAGCCCTGGCCCGGCGTCGTCTACACGAACCACGACTACGCCCTGCCGGGCTTCGTGGACGGCGGCCCCTACCCCGGCGTCTCGCGCGGCGAGTACGTGGACAGGGACGTACTCGAAGAGACCTTCCTCAAGCGCAGCGAGTACATGCTGGAGCACGACGTGCCCGTATGGGTCGGCGAGTTCGGGCCGGTCTACCCGCCCGACGACCCCGGCTCCCACGCCATGCGCCGCGAGCTTTTGCGGGACCAGCTCGAGATCTACGCGCGCCACAACGCCAACTGGGCTATATGGACGTACAAGGACATAGGCCTTCAGGGCGTCGTCCACGCCGCCCCCGACTCGCCATGGGTCGAGCGCATAAGGCCCATCGTCGAGAAGAAGGCCCGCCTCGGGGTGGACGCCTGGGGCGGCACGGACGCCAAGATCCGGCACGTAATGGAGCCCCTCGAGAAACTCTTCGCCGAGGAGTACCCAGACCACAAGCCGTTCCCGTTCGGGACCCAGCGGGAGATAGAGCTCCTCGTGCGCAACATCCTGCTCGCCGAGCCGATGGTGCGGGAGTACGCCGAACTGTTCCGGGGCATGGACGAGGCGGGCATAGACGACCTGATGCGCTCGTTCCGCTTCGAGAACTGCGCCAGGCGCGGGGAGCTGGCCTCCCTCCTGTCCGAGCACGCCGTCCCCGGCGGTGTGCGAAGCTAGGCGAACGGACCAGCGCCGGGGACGTCCCCGGCCGAGCCATACGATCCAGAGGAGGCAGGGGCTTGAACTTTCCCGAAGGCTTTTTGTGGGGGGCTGCGACGGCCTCGTACCAGATCGAGGGCGCCGCGAACGAGGGCGGCCGAGGACCGTCGATCTGGGACACCTTCTCCCGCACGCCGGGCAAGGTGCTGCACGGCGACACGGGGGACATCGCCTGCGACCACTACAACCGCCTGGAAGAGGACCTCGACCTGATGGCCGAGGTCGGGCTGCAGGCCTACCGCTTCTCCGTCGCCTGGCCCCGCATCCAACCGGACGGGAGCGGGCCGGTGAATCAGGAGGGCCTGGACTTCTACCGGCGGCTCGTCGACGGCCTCAGAGAGAGATCCATCGAGCCGATGCTCACGCTCTACCACTGGGACCTGCCCCAGGCGCTCCAGGACGGGGGCGGCTGGACGAGCCGGGAGACGGCCGAGCGGTTCGCGGAGTACACGGAGATCGTCTACGGGGCGCTCTCGGATTCTGTGCCGTACTGGATCACCCTGAACGAGCCCTGGGTCTCCGCCTGGCTGGGCCACGGCTACGGCCTGCACGCCCCCGGCCTGAGGGACCCGAACGCGGCCCTCGCGGCCACCCACCACCTCCTGCTCGGCCACGCCCTCGCGATGGAGCGGATGCGCTCGATGGGGAGTCCCGGGGACGGAAACCAGCTCGGCGTCACGCTGAACCTTCACCCGGCGCACTCCGGGCGAGACCGCGAGGCGGACCGCGAGGCCGCCCGGAGGGTGGACGGCCAGGCCAACCGCCTCTACCTCGACCCGCTCTTCCGCGGCTCGTACCCGGAGGACGTGTTCTCCTACTACCGCGAGAGCGGCGCCGACCTATCCTTTGTCCAGGACGGGGACCTGCAGAAGATCTCCGCCCCCTTGGATTTCCTCGGCGTCAACTACTACTTCCGCCACATGGTCAGGGACGCGCCGGAGGAGGCCCACTCCGAGGTGCCCTTCTCGGACCTCAACGCCAGGCCCATCGTGCCGCACGCGGGAGAGAAGACCGCGATGGGCTGGCCCGTCGAGCCCGAGGGCCTCACGGAGATGCTCGTGCGGATCAAGGACGAGTACGCCGACCTCCCCCTCTACGTCACGGAGAACGGCCGCGCCGTCCACGACTACGTGGACCCCGAGGGCGGCGTGGACGACGAGGAGCGCATCTCCTACCTCGACGCCCACTTCCGGGCCGCCCACGACGCGATAGAGCGGGGCGCCGACCTGCGCGGCTACATGGTCTGGTCGTTCCTGGACAACTTCGAGTGGGCCGAGGGGTACTCGAAGCGCTTTGGACTCGTCTTCGTGGACTACGGTACCCAGAGGCGCGTCCCGAAGGCGAGCGCCCGCTGGTACTCTGAGGTCATAGGACGCAACGGTCTGGAGGAGCCGGCCAGTTGAGGCTGCTGCTGGTGCGCCACGGCGAGACCGAGGGCAACGTAAGCCGGAGGCTCCAGGGTGCGGACGACCCTCTGACGGAGCGCGGGCGGCGGCAGGCGGAGGAGATCGCGGCGCATCTCTCCGGACGGGACGACGTCGTGGCGCTCTACGCCAGCCCGTACCGGCGGGCCTTCGACACGGCGCGCGCCATCGGCGGCGCTCTGGGGCTGGAGCCCGAGCCGCGCCCGGCGCTCGCCGAGTTGGACGTGGGGGACGCCGCAGGATACCGCTTCGAGGCGTGGGTGGAGAAGTTTCCCGAGGAGGCCGAGCGCTTCAGGACGGAGGGGGTCCAGTACTCCTGGCCCGGAGGGGAGAGCGGTCTGGACCTCTCCGCGCGCACCGAGGGGGAGATCGAGGGCATCATCCGGGCCCACGGCGGCGAGGCCGGGGCGGTGGTCATCGTCTCCCACGGGGGCGCGCTCGCCTGGATCATCGCGCACCTCCTCGGCGAGCCCGAGGGGGAGTGGCCCTACAGCTACGCCAGGCTCGACAACTGCTCCATCACGGAGGCGGAGATACCTGCCGGCGGCAAGGGGCCCGCGAGGTTCCTCTACACCAACGAGGTGGGTCACCTCTCGCCCGACCCCGAAGAGGAGGCCGCCACGGGCCACGATCCCGTAGACTGACCGGCGCACGAGATTCAGAACTAGGAGAGAGATTTGAACTACCGTAGCCTGGGAGAGACCGGGATGAGGGTGTCCGAGATCAGCCTCGGCACCTGGGCCTTCGGCGGCGACTGGGGGACCGTCGGCGAGGACGACGCCTACGCCGCCCTCAACCGCGCGGTAGACCTCGGCGTCAACTTCCTGGACACCGCCGACGTCTACGGCGACGGCCGCAGCGAGAAGCTTGTCGGCAGGCTCCTCAAGGACCGCCCGAACGACGAGATCTTCGTCGCCACCAAAGCCGGCCGCCGCCTGGACCCGCACACCGCAGAAGGCTACAACGCCGAAAACCTCTCGGCCTTCGTCGACCGAAGCCTCCGGAACCTCGGCGTCGAGGCGCTGGACCTGCTCCAGCTCCACTGCCCGCCCACGGAGGCGTATCGCCAGGATTCCACCTTCGAGGCGCTGGATGAGTTGCAGCGGGTTGGCAAGATCAAGAACCATGGCGTGAGCGTGGAGAAGGTCGAGGAGGCGCGGATGGCGCTGGATTATCCCGGGGTCAGGACCGTCCAGATCATCTTCAACGTCTTCCGCCAGAAGCCCGTCGAGGAGTTCTTCCCGCTCGCCGAGGAGCGCAACATAGGCGTCCTGGCCCGCGTGCCGCTCGCGAGCGGCCTCCTCTCCGGCAAGATGAGCGCGGAGAGGGCCTTCGACGCCTCCGACCACAGGCACTTCAACCGCAACGGCGAGGCCTTCGACCGGGGCGAGACGTTCTCCGGCGTGAACTTCGAGACGGGGCTGCGGGCGGCGGAGAAGCTCAAGGAGTTCGTGCCGGAGGGGCACACGCTCGCGCAGTTCGCGCTGCGCTGGATCCTGATGCACCCGGCCGTCTCTTGCGCCATCCCCGGCGGCAAGAACCCGGCCCAGGTCGAGGACAACGTCGCCGCCGCCGAGATGCCCCCGCTCTCCGACGAGGCGATGCGCCGGGCACGGGAGCTCTACGACGCCGAGATACGGCCCGAGGTCCACCACCTCTGGTAGCCCCTACCACATAAGTTTATCCTGGCCTGCATCGCCACCCACGCCGTGCAAGAGATACACCGACCTCGGGCCGGGTGGAGCTAGGCCCCGGCGGGAGGGGCGGGCTTGGGAAGCGGGAAGAGCCCCAGAAAGCGTTCGAAAGCCGACCGGTCGCCCTCTATCTTCAGGTCCCCGGACTCTAGGGCCTCGGAGAGGGGACGGCCCGCGTAGACCAGCCCGGCCAGGGTATCGGGGTCGGCCTCGACGATGGCGTCGGGACCGTCCGCGCCCCCGCGGGAGATATCGAACCGCCCGTCGTCCACCTCGGCGTGGAACCGGTCCTCGCCGAACCTTAGCTCGTAGCTCGCCCTGAGCCCTTCGGCGGCGCGCGGGACGAACATCGTCCGCAAGGAGAGCACCAGGGAGTCGGCGTGATGGGGGACCTGGCCGGCCTCCCGAACTCCCAACTGGCGGTGCTCCCCGGGACTACGCACTTCATCCCCCCCGGCAGTGGGATCCTGGACCGCCACGATTGGCTGCTGGCGATGATCCCGCCGTTCCTCGACGCGCCCATACCGGAGGATTAGGGGCAGAGGCGCTGGCGCTTCTAGGGACCGAGGACGGCGGTCGATCCCCGACGGATCGATATCTGTTCCCCAATATCCCCCGAATGGGTGAGGGTAGCGGCACGACGATAGCCTATAACTACGCGGACGCCAAGGGACGGCTCGAAGAGGGGCTGAATTTGTTAGAACCGAGGGAAAAGTGATCGAACCCGAACCGAGAGCCCGCCGCAAGCGACGTCCCATGGACCGGAGGTGGCTCGCGCTGCTGCTGGTGTGCGCGGCGCAGCTCATGATCGTGCTGGACGGGACCATCGTGAACGTGGCGCTGCCCGCGATACAGGGCTCGCTGGCCTTCTCCGAGACGTCGCTCTCCTGGGTGGTGAACGCGTACCTGCTCACCTTCGGCGGCTTCCTGCTCCTCGGCGGGCGGGCCGGCGACCTCTTCGGCCGGAGGCGGGTGTTCGCCGCGGGTCTCGCCCTCTTCACTTTCGCCTCGCTGCTCTGCGGGCTCGCGGGCTCCCAGTGGGTGCTCGTGGCGGCGAGGGCGTTGCAGGGGGTGGGGGGCGCGATCATCGCCCCGGCCGCCCTCTCCATCATCATCACGACCTTCAAGGACCCCAAAGAGCGGGCGCGGGCGATGGGCATCTGGGGGTTCGTCGTCTCCGGAGGGGCCTCCATAGGCGTCCTGCTCGGCGGCGTCCTCACGCAGACGATGGGGTGGCCCTGGATCTTCTTCGTCAACATCCCCGTCGGCATCGTGGCCTTCGCCCTCTGCGGTCCTCTCCTGGACCCCGACCTCAAACCGGACCTCTCCGGCGGCTTCGACCTGCCCGGGGCGTTCCTCGTCACGGCCTCCATCGTGGCGGCCGTCTACGCTATCGTCGGCGCCGGCACCAACCCGCCCGCCGTGACGGTTCTCCTACTGCTCGGGGCCACGGCTCTCATGGGCGGCTTCCTGGCCGTCGAGCGTCGCGCCAAGGCGCCGCTCGTGCCCCCCGGCGTCTTCTCCCGCTCGCGCAACCTCGCCGCGAGCAACGTGATCATGGCCCTCGCCGTCGTTGGGATGGTGGGGTGGTTCTTCTTCAGCGCCCTCTACCTCCAGAGGGTGCTCGGCTACGACTCGCTGGCCACGGGCCTCGCATACCTGCCGGCGACCATCGCGCTGGGGGTGATCTCGCAAGGCCCCTCCGCAGCCGCCGTAGACCGCTTCGGCATGAAGCCGACCATAATCGGGGGGCTGGGCATGATGGCCCTCGGCCTCCTGCTCTTCGCGCGGGCTCCGGTCGGAGGAAGCTTTCTGCTGGACGTGCTGCCGGGGATGCTCGTTCTCGGGGCGGGCGCGTCGTTCGCGTTCATGGCCGTGATCCTGGCCTCCACCACCGGCGTCCCCGAGAACGAGGCCGGCCTCGCATCCGGCCTCGTCAACACCTCCCAGCAGATGGGCGGGGCTTTAGGCCTCGCCGCGCTCGCCGCCGCGGCCGCCGCCTACACCGCGCTCCGCGACGGACCAACCCTGGCCGCCCTCAACTCCGGCTACCACGCCGCCTTCCTCGCGGGCGCCGTGTGCGTCCTCGTAGGCATCCTGATCGCGGCCGCCCTGCTCGAGGGCGCGCCCCCGGGCGACAGAACCGCGCAACCCCAGGACCCCGCCGCCCGCTGACACGACCGCCATCGATCCCGATCCGCGCCGGCAGCCCGTGCCGGCGCGGGCGTGGGAAGGGTTCTCCCGGACCATCCCGGCCTGCTATATTGCCCCGACGCCCAGCGTTCGCTTTTTGGAAGGGGAGAGCATCCGTGAGCACCGTACCGCGTCCCGACTACCCGCGCCCGCAGTTCCGCCGAGAGGGCTGGACGAACCTCAACGGCGAGTGGCGCTTCGCCTTTGACGACGGCGACGTCGGGCGCGCGCAGGGCTGGCAGAACGTCGCCGGCGGCCCCGACGGTTCCCCTTTCGACCTCACCATAACCGTCCCCTTCAGCTACCAATCCAAGCTCTCCGGGATAGGCGAGAGGGACTTCCACGACGTCGTCTGGTACGCAAGGACGTTCGAGCATTCGCCCGGGGACGACGAGCGCCTGCTCCTCCACTTCGGGGCGGTGGACTACCGGGCCGAGGTCTGGGTCAACGGGGCGCACGTCGCCACGCACGAGGGCGGGCACACGCCGTTCTCCGCGGACGTCACGTTCGCCCTGCGGGAGGGGGAGAACGTGCTGGTCGTCAGGGCGGAGGATCCTTCCACGGACGCGACGATCCCGCGCGGCAAGCAGTACTGGAAGGAGAAGTCCGAGGGGATCTTCTACACCCGCACCACCGGCATCTGGCAGACGGTCTGGCTCGAGCCGGTCAGCCGCCGCCGGGTCGGCTCCCTGCGCCTGACCCCCGACGTGGACGACGCCAGCGTTGATATCGAGGCCGGCGTCGAGGGCTTCGGGCCTGGCATGACCCTGCGTCTGGTCGTCTCCTTTGATGGGAACGAGGTGCTCGACGATAGGGTGACGGTTACCTCCCCCGTGGTGCGGCGGCGCCTGCCCCTGATCCGGGCCGGCGAGGCCCCCGACACGCCCCACCTCTCCCGGTGGCCCGGCGCCAACCTCTGGAGCCCGGAAGAACCGAACCTCTACGACCTCAGCCTGGAGCTGCTAGGCGCGAACGGCGAGACGCTCGACGCCGTGGACGCCTACTTCGGCGTGCGCAAGGTGGAGACCAGGGACGGCAGGGTCTACCTGAACAACCGCCCCCTCTACCAGCGCCTCGTCCTCGACCAGGGCTACTTCCCGGACGGCATCCTCACCGCCCCCACGGACGACGACCTCCGCGGGGACATCGAGTTCGCAAAGGCGATGGGCTTCAACGGCGCGCGCAAGCACCAGAAGATCGAGGACCCGCGGTGGCTGTACTGGGCGGACACTCTGGGCTTCCTCGTCTGGGGCGAGATGGCGAACTCCTACCAGTACTCCGATGACTCCGTCCGGCGTATAACCGCCGAGTGGCAGGAGGCCGTCAGGCGCGACTACAACCACCCCTGCATCGTCGCGTGGGTCCCGATGAACGAGAGCTGGGGCGTCCCCAGCCTCGCTACGGACCCCGCGCAGCGGGAGCACCTGCTCGCCCTCTACCACCTCACCCGTTCGCTGGACGGGACGCGCCCCGTCGTCTCCAACGACGGCTGGGAGCACGCCCTCACGGACCTCTGCAACATCCACGACTACCGCGACGCGGCGGCCCTCGCAAAGACCTACGTCACGCCCGAGTCCTCCGTCTCCGCCGCCCCCGTGGGGCGCCCGATCTACGCCCCGGGGCACGGCTACCGCGGCGAGCCCATCCTCGTCACGGAGTTCGGCGGCATCGCCTTCGCCGGGGAAGAGGGCGGCTGGGGCTACTCCACCGTCGCCAACGCAGAGGACTTCCTGGCTCGCTACGAGGCCATGATCGAGGCCCTCCTGGCGTGCGACCCGGTCCAGGGCTTCTGCTACACGCAGCTCACGGACGTCGAGCAGGAGGTCAACGGCCTCCTGACCTACGACCGGAAGCCCAAGGCGAACCTCGAAAAGATCCGCGCTATCACGGCCAGAGGGAGACCCTAGCGCCCACCGGCCGACAAAAGGCGCCGCCCATCGTAGGGGCGGGTTCTAAACCCGCCCGCGCCACGGAGAAGGCCGAAACCGAAAGACCCGCGTTGTGGGGGCGGGGCGCAGAGCACCCGACCGGCCTATTCGGCGACGACCACGCGGACGCCGGCGAGTCCTATCTCGCGCAGCACCTCGGGCGGGGCCACCCCGTCCGTGACGAGGACGTTCACCCTGTCGAGCGGGACGATCTTGGCGAGCGCCACCACGCCGAGCTTGGTGTGGTCGGCGACGACCACCACCCTCTGGGCGGCCTCGACGAGGCAGCGATCGGTCTCCGCCTCGGCGGTGTTCGGCGTGGTGAGCCCGGCGTCCGGGTGGACGCCGTGGGCCCCCAGAAAGAGCACGTCGGCGTTGAGCGTCCTGATCGTCCGGTCGGCGAAGGGCCCGACGAGGGCGTCGGACGGGGTGCGGAAGGAGCCGCCGGAGAGCAGGATCTTCTCCCAGCCCGCCTCCTGGAGCGTGAGCGCGATGTTGGTCGAGTTGGTGACGAACGTCAGATCCTTGTGCCCCCGTCCCAGCGCCTCCGCCACGTGCCAGGTCGTCGTCCCCGCGCTGAACGCTACCGTGTCGCCGTCCTCGACCAGCCGCATCGCCGCCCGCGCTATGGCCTCCTTCTCCGGGCGGTTCAGCGCCCGCTTCTGGACGAAGTGCGGCTCCGAGGCGGTCTTCGGGACGGGCACAGCCCCGCCGTGGACCTTCCGCAAAAGGTTGCGCGCGGAGAGCTCCTCCAGGTCGCGCCTTACCGTCATGTCCGAGACCCGCAGCCGCTCGGAGAGGGCCGAGACGGAGACGCCACCGGCGGTCTCCAACTCGTCTAGTATCGCCCTTCGCCTCTGCTCCGCCAGCACCGAGGACCTCCCATTAATCCGTCCGGCAACACTATAGCGGAGAAAAGATACGAACAAAACACCTGTTAACAAACGTTGAACTTTGTTGAAGGCGTTGTTAGGCTGCTCCCAAAGCCTCTTGGGGAAGGGGCACCCAGTGAGAAGGAGCGTGCGGCATGGGCGAGAGAGGATCGGCGATCCGGAGGCTGACGCGGCAACAGTTTCTGGCGCTCGGGGCGAGCGCCGGGGCGGGCCTCGCGCTGGCGGGCTGCGGCGGTGGGCCTCAGAGCAACCCGGCAGTGCAGGGCGCGGGCGGCGGTGGCGGCAAGACGTACGATGGGCCGAAGGTGGATCTCGCGTTCTGGAACGGGTTCACCGGCGGGGACGGACCGTACATGCGGCAGCTGGTGGAGGAGTTCACCTCCCAGCACAAGAACATAAACGTAACCATGAACACCGTGGAATGGATAGATTACTACCAGAAGGTCCCGTCGGCGGTACGGGCCGGCAAGGGACCGGACGTGGGGATCATGCACGCCGACCAGCTGGGCACCAACGCGGCGCGTGGCGTCGTCATCCCGCTCGACGACGTGGCGAACGCCCTGGGGTTCGAGGAGAACCAATTCGCCCCGGTCGTGTGGCAGGCGGGTATCTACAACGGGAAGCGGTACGGGATACCTCTCGACATCCATCCCCTGGGTTTCTACTACAACAAGACCTTGATGGAGCAGGCGGGCTTGGATCCGAACTCGCCGCCCCAGACCAAAGACGACTACATGGCCGCGCTCGATGAGCTAAAGGCCAAGGGGATCAAGGGACACTGGGTCTCCCCATTCGCGTTCACCGGAACGCTCACGTTCGAGTCGCTGCTCTGGCAATTCGGTGGGGACATCTACAACGAGGACGCTACGAAGGCGACCTTCAACTCCGAGGCGGGGGTGGAGGCCCTGAGCTGGATGGTGAACCTCGTCAAGGAGGGGTACAGCCCCAAGAACGTGGCCCAGGACGCCGAGTTCATCGCCTTCCAGAACCAAGACAACGCCTTTATGTGGAACGGCATCTGGCACGTCAACACCTTCAAGGAGGTGAAGGATCTAGACTGGGGCGCGACGCAGTTGCCCCAGATAGGTTCGGAGAAGGCGGCCTGGGCCGGCTCGCACAACTTCGTGATCATGCAGAAGCGCCCCCTGGACACCAACAAGGTGCAGGCCTCTAAGGTCTTTATCAACTGGATCAGCCAGCAGTCCATAGAGTGGGCCAAGGCCGGGCAGGTGCCGGCGCGAAAGGAGGTGCGGGAGAGCCAGGCGTTCCAGAGCCTCAAGTGGCAGCCCAAGTTCGCCGAGGAGGTTCCCTACGTGCACTTCATCCCGCCGGTGCCGGGCATCGCCGACGTGCAGCCGGAGTCCTTCGACTTGGCGGTAAACGAGGCCGTCCTCCTCAAGCAGGACCCCAAGCCCGCGCTCGACGAGGCGGCGGCCCGGGCCGACAAGCTTCTCCAGGCAAATCGCGAGAAGTACCAGGCATAGGAGGGCCCATGACCACGCAGACGGGCGCGCGCCCCGACGCTCGGCCGACGGCGGCCAAGGCCCCGTCCGGCCGCCGCCGGAACCCAACGGACGCAAGTCCCCTCACGCCCTACATATTCATGGCGCCTTACCTGGTGCTGTTCCTGCTCTTCATCGTGATCCCGGCGGTTTACGGGATCTGGATCAGCCTCCACAACTGGGACTACCTCCTGCCGGGCAAACCTTTCGTCGGCCTCCAGAACTACTTGGACCTGTTCCGTGCGGAATCGACCATAAGCGCCCCATTCTGGGAGAGCATGGAGGCTACGGGCAAGTTCACGCTCTACTCCGTGCCGCTGCTCGTGGTGATCCCGCTGCTTGTGGCCCTCATGCTCAACGAGAATTTCCCGGGGCGGAGCTTTTTCCGGGCGGTTTACTTTGCGCCCTACGTGCTCGGGGTGGCCGTCATCGGTGTCCTGTGGCGCTACCTGCTCGACCCGAACGTCGGGCTCGTCAACTACTACCTGGGACTGCTCGGGATAGGCAACATACCGTGGATCACGGCGCTCCCGTGGGCCTGGATCTCGCTGGTCGGGGTGACCGTCTGGTGGACCCTGGGGTTCAACGCCGTCATCTACCTGGCGGGTCTCCAGGACATAGACCCCGAGCTCTACAATGCGGCCAAGGTGGACGGCGCGAACCGTTGGCAGAGGTTCCTCTACATCACCCTGCCGGGCCTGAGGCCGGTCCTCCTGTTCGTCATAACCGTCACGATCCTGGCCTCGGCCAACATGTTCGGCCAGGCGTACATCATCACGCAGGGCGCCCCGGGCAACGAGACGCGCACGGCGATTATGTACATCGCCGAGGAGGGGCTCAGGCAGTTCAACATGGGCGCGGCGGCGGCGATGAGCTACGTGCTGGCCCTGGCTCTGCTCCTGATCAGCATTCTGAACTTCGCCGTCTTCCGGTACAAGGAGGATTGAGATGGCACGATCCGCAGCCCCCACCGGGGCGAAAACGCAAGGGCGAGACCCGAGGCGGCTCGCCGGGTTGGTCGTGCGGTATGGGATGCTGTTTCTGCTGACGGCGATCTTCGTGGCCCCGCTGCTGTGGATGCTCTCGACCTCGCTCAAGCCGAACTTCCAGACCACGCAGTTTCCGCCGAACTGGATCCCGCGGGAGTTCTCAAACGAGGGCTTCTCGACCGTAACCGCAACGAGCTCCGACACGCCCGTCCTGCGGTGGTTCGTCAACAGCCTGATCGCCGCCACCGCGAACACGGTGCTCATCCTCGTCACGGCGTCCATGGCGGCCTACGCGCTGGCCCGGATGCGCTTCCGCGGCAAGAACATCCTGTTCGCCGTGATCGTCTCTACGCTGTTCATCCCGCAGTTCGTCTTCCTCATCGGCAACTACCTGGTCGTGGACACCTTCGGCTGGCTGGATACCCTGCTGGCCGTTATAGTGCCGGGGGCGGCCGGGGCGTTTGGGGTCTTCTTCCTCAGGCAATTCTTCACGTCGTTGCCCATGGAGTTAGAGGAAGCGGCCCTCATAGACGGGGCGAATAGGTACCAGATTTTCCTCCGCATCATCCTGCCGGTCTCCAAGGCGCCCCTGGCGACGCTTGCGGTATTGAGCTTCCTGACCAACTGGAACGACTTTCTCTGGCCGGTCTACGTGCTCTTTAGCGCCCAGAACTACACCCTGCCGCCGGGGCTCGCCGTACTGCAGGGCGCCTACACGACGAACTACACCATCATCATGGCCGGGGCCATGGTAGCCAGCGTCCCGGTACTCCTGATCTACCTGTTTGCCCAGAAGTACATTATCCAGGGCGTGTCCCGCAGCGGCCTGAAAGGATAGAACCGTGGCGTCGGCAAAGAACTTCGGGTTCGTAAGGCTCCTCGCCCCCGCCGGCATCGGCAGTGCGCAGGAGACGGGCGTCACCTACACCGACCCGGCCTCCAGGAGCTTCGCGAACACTTTCGCCGTCCCTCCGATCGTCAAGGCCGTAGACGGTTGTTGGTACTCTTGCGGGCCGGGCGACCCGCCGCGGGCGGGCGAGGGGAGAACCCGCTACATCCCGATGATCCCGGCCTTGCAAATCTAGTACGCTGCTCGGCCCGCGTGCGCTCTTGAGGGCCGCGGCGCGGGGTCCGTGCCCTCCGTCAGTCAAACCACCCGAAGGAGCCATGTGGACGTCTTGAGTGTTCTGGGTCGCGAGCCCGCCATGTACGTCGGCGGCACCTGGGTGACGGCGGACGAGAAGCGGCCCGTCGTCAACCCGGCGGACGAGTCGACCGTCGCCGAGGTGCCGGAGGCCGGCGCGGAGCACGCGGAGATGGCCCTCGAGGCGGCCCGGAACGCCCAGAGGGCGTGGGCCCGGAGGAGCGGCGTGGAGCGCGGGACGGCCCTGCGGGCGATAGCCGACGGGATCCGGGCGCGGCAGGAGGACCTCGCCAGGCTCGTCGTGGCGGAGCAGGGCAAGACCATCACCGAGGCGCGCGGCGAGGTCGGGGCGGCGGCGGGCTTCTTCGACTTTTACGCGGGCTTCGACCGCGCCCAGGTCGGCGCGATGTTCGCCCCCGACGAGAGGGGCGAGCACCTCTTTATAAAGGACGTACCCTACGGCGTCGTCGTCGGCATCATCCCCTGGAACTATCCGGCGGCGAGCTTCGCCCGCAAGGTGGCGCCGGCGATCATGGCCGGCAATGCCATAGTCCTCAAGCCGCACGAGGAGACCCCGCTCACCGCGCTCGCCATCGCCGGGATCATCGCCGAGGCCGGGGTGCCCGGCGGCGTCGTAAACGTCGTCACCGGCGGGGGCCGCACCGCCGGCAGCGCGCTGGTGCGGAGCCCCCTCACGCAGATGGTCACCGTCACCGGCTCCGTGCGGGCCGGGCGCGAGATCCTCGCCGCCGCCGCGGACAACATCACCCCGGTCTCCCTGGAGCTCGGCGGCAAGGCGCCGTTTATAGTCCTCGACGACGCCGACCTCGACGTCGCCGTCCAGAACGCGGTGAACGCCCGCTTCTGGAACTGCGGCCAGGTCTGCACCTGCAACGAGCGCACCTACGTCCACAGCTCCCTCTACGACGAGTTTGTCGAGCGCTTTGTCCAGTCTGCCTCCGCCATCAAGATGGGCGACCCCATGCGCGAGGACGTGCAGATGGGGCCGAAGGCCAACGGGCCGGAGCTCGAGAAGGTGGAGGCCATGGTCGGGGCCGCCGTCGAACAGGGAGCCTCCGTGGCGCTCGGCGGCAAGCGGCCGGAGGGCGGGCCCTTCGAGAGGGGCTACTGGTACGAGCCGACGGTCCTAACCGGGGTGAGGAACGACATGGAGATCGTACAGGACGAGGTGTTCGGCCCCGTGCTCCCGATACAGCCCTTCGAGGACTTCGAGGAGGCCGTCGGCCTCGCCAACGACTCGCGCTACGGGCTTACCGCCTACGTCTTCACGTCCGACCTGCGCCGGGCGATGCGGGCCATCGACGACATCGACTTCGGCGAGGTCTACATCAACAAGATCGGCCCGGAGCAGCTCCAGGGCTTCCACCAGGGATACAGGCTCTCCGGCATGGGCGGCGACGACGGGCAGTACGGCTACGAGCGGTACTTCCACCGCAAAACGGTCTACCTCCGCTACGGCGTAGACACCGTGGACGAGCATCCGGCGAACCTGTGACGCCGAAAACGACGGCGACCCGCCGCGGGGCCCGGTGAGGCGCAGGCACCTTCCGGGACCCGGGAGGACGCCTGATTCGAAGGCCGTCCCCAAACTCTTCCCGGAGGTCTCGTCCTTGCCCACGGAAGGCGTGACGTCGCCGACCGTCGGGGGACGTTTCGTGGGGGGCGCGGCGGGGGACGTGGCAAGGCCCGCGCCCGAAACCTAGGGGGTGCCGTACGCGTTGGCGGCCACCAGTTAGATGGACAGAGA
The DNA here is from genome assembly GCA_030447045.1 of Rubrobacteraceae bacterium. The sequence continues at coordinate 22,393 of JAUJMB010000002.1, forward strand.
CCGGAAGGAGGAAGAGACGCGTGGAAGAGCAGATGCCGGCCCTGATCTCCCTTAACGCCGACGAGGCGAGGACGGCCGCGGCGGTCTTCGAGCGCCTCTTTCCCGCCGACGGGAGCGGACCGGGTGCCATGCAGATCGGCGTCCTCGCCTACGTGGACCGGGCCCTGGCCGGCGCCTACCACGACAAGACCGAGGCCTACCGGGTGGGCCTGGCCGCGCTCGACCGCGCCGCCAGGCACCGTCACGGCGCGCGCTTCGCCGACTGCGAGGATGCCCAGCAGGGCGCCCTGCTGGCCGACCTCGAGCGTGGCGCTCTTCCGGGCTTCAGGGTCCCGCCCCAGGGCGAGTTCTTCGACATGCTCCGCGCCCACCTGCAGGAGGGGCTCTTCGCCGACCCGGCGCACGGCGGCAACAGGGACAAGTCCGGTTGGAGGCTGCTCGGGCACACGGGGGTGTGGCTGGAGAACACCGCCGAGGAGAACCTCTCGGAGGAGCCCGTCACCAAGGGAGGTGAGATCCTAACCCTGGCCGACGTGGGCTACTCCCTGGACGGGGCCCCGCGCGAGCCAACGGAGGTTTCCGGCTACGACCCCCAGCGGGGCGCCTGTCCTCCCGAGGGTCCCGCCGACGTCGTGCTGGTGGGGGTGGGGGCCGCCGGTGCCCTTGCGGCCCGCATCCTGGCCCGCGCGGGCCTGAGCGTGGTCGGGCTGGAGGCCGGGCCCTGGCGCACCGGGCGCGACTTCGTCCCGGACGAGCTCGGCTCCGCCTACTACTGCCGGGGCGGGATGGGACCAAAGTTCCTTAGCGAGGTGCCGCGCTGGCGCATCCACGAAGGTGAGTCCACCCGCGAGGCCAACTTCACGCTCGGGCGCATGATGAACGGCGTCGGCGGCTCGGTCATCCACTGGGGGGGCGCCCTGCGCCGCAACCACCCCCACCATTTCAGGTACCTCACCCACGTGCGGGAGAGCTTCGGGGAGGCCGCGCTGCCGGAGGGCCACACCCTGGTCGACTGGCCCATAGGCTACGACGACCTGGAGCCGTACTACACACGGGTAGAGTACGAGATCGGCGTCGCCGGCGATGGCGAGGCAAACCCCTACGTCCCGCGCAGCAAGCCCTACCCCATGCGGCCCATGCGGCCCTTCCGCATGGGCGAGACCTTCCGCAGGGCCACGGAAGCCATGGGCCTGCACCCTTACCCGACGCCGGTGGCCGTCAACAGCGAGCCCTACAACGGCTACCCGGCGACGGGCTACTGCGCCTGGAGCGGCGGCTTCGGTCCCTTCAACGACGAGCGGTGGCACCCCGCCCTCACCTGGGTCCCCGAGGCCCTCTCGACCGGCAACTTCGACCTGCGCACCCACTGCCGGGTCCTCCGCGTCCTCACCGGCCGCGACGGGCGCGCGAGCGGGGTCGAGTACGTGGACGCCAACGGGGAGGCGCGGGTGCAGGCGGCGCGCACCGTCATCCTGTGCGGCTACACCTTCGAGAACGTGCGGCTCCTCTTTCTCTCCGGGGACGACCGGCACCCCGAGGGCCTGGGCAACAACACGGGCCAGGTCGGCAAGCACTTCATGACCAAGATGTGGGCCGACGTCCACGGCTCTTTCCCCCACACCGTCTTCAACGCCCACACCGGGCCCGCGGCGCAGATGTGGAGCCTCGACGACTTCGAGGCGGCGGACTTCGACTCGGCCTCGCACGGCTTTATCGGCGGGGCCACGCCGAACGTCGAGAACCAGCGGCTGCCCATCCAGATCAGCCGCGAGGCCCTGCCGCCGGACGTCCGCCGCTGGGGTTCGGAGTACAAGGAGCACGTCTTGCGGTGGCAGCACCAGGCCGCGGTCCGTCTCCAGCCGGACAACCTCTCCTACCACGCCAACTTTCTCGACCTCGACCCGCGCTACCGCGACAGGAGCGGGCTCGGGCTGCCCGTCGTGCGCGTCACCTACGACATGCAGGAGAACGAGCACCGCGCGGCCGAGTTCATGGAGACGAAGTCCGAGGAGATCCTGCGCGAGATGGGGGCCGCGAAGGTGTGGCGGGGAAAACGCTTCGGCGGCGTGCTGAGCAGCCACGACCAGGGCGGCTGCCGCATGGGCGAAGACCCCGCCGGGTCCGTGGTCGACCCCGACCTGCGCGTCCACGACACGCCGGGGCTCTACGTCTACGGCACGTCGGTCTTTCCCACCTGCCACGGCGTCAACCCGACGCTCACGATGTTCGCCCTCTGCTACCGGGCCGCCGAGCGCCTCGCCGGGCGCCTGAGCCGGGGAGAAGAGTAGCGCTTGCCGGAAGGGAGGGCCGGCGGGGGTACGCCCCGCGAGGGGGAGACCATGATCCGGACCGCCGGGCACCAAGCCGCGCGAACCACCGCGCCGAAGGGGCAACGGTCGGATATCCACTAGAGGAGGAGACCCGCATGAAGATCGAGAGCATCGAGACCGCCTACTACCGCCTGCCGCTGGAGCCTATGGGTGACGCGGGCCACGGGGCCATCGACACGGAGGAGCTTATTACGTTGACCCTTCGGGCCGAGGGCCTCACCGGCAACGGCTACACCTACACCATCGGCCGCGGCGGACGCGCCATAAAGGCCCTCATCGACCACGACCTGGCACCCCTGCTCGCGGGCCAGGACGCCGACGACATCGAGGGGTTGTGGGACCTCATGTGGCGGCGCCTGCTGTACGTCGGGCGCGGGGGGCTGGCGTCTTTCGCCATCGCCGCCGTGGACGTCGCCCTGTGGGACCTGCGCGGCGAGCGCGAGGGCCTGCCGCTCTACGCCCTGATCGGGGCGGAGCCCCGCGAGATACCGGCCTACGGCTCCGGCGTTGACCTTCCCAAGCCCCTCGACGAGCTGCTCGCGCAGGTGGAGGGCTTCATGGAGAGGGGTCTCCCCGGCGTCAAGGTCAAGATCGGGCGCCCGGACTTCGAGGAGGACGTCCAAAGGGTCGCCGCGGTCCGCGACCTCGTGGGCGACGGTGTGGACCTCATGCTCGACGCCAACATGGTCTGGGGCGCCGAGGAGGCCCTGGAGCACGGCCGGCGCCTGGAGCCCTTCGACCCGTTCTGGTACGAGGAGCCGACGATCCCCGAGGACGTCCCCGCCCACGCCAGGATGGTCAGGGAGCTGGGGATGCCCATAGCGGTAGGCGAGAGCCTCCACTCCCCCTACGAGTACCAACGCTACGCCGACGAGCGGGCGGTCGAGGTCCTGCAGATCGACCCCATCACGAACGGGGGCATCACCGCCTCGCTGAAGGCGCTGGGGATGGCCGACGCGGCCGGCCTGCAGACCAGCAGCCACTACACCGACGAGCTGAGCGCCCACCTGCTGTGCGCCTCGAACAGCCCCGTCTACCTGGAGAAGCACGCCTTCGCCCTCGACCCCTACCTGCAAGAACCCCAGAAGGTCGAGAACGGCAAGGTCCGCCCGACGGAGACGCCGGGCACGGGCCTGCGCTTCGACGAGTCCGCCCTCGAACCCCACCGCGCCGGGTAGAGCGACGGGCGACGGCGATACCCTCGGGAGGGCCCACGCGGGCCTCCCGGGCGGTGCCCCGTCGGCGGAGTGTAGGGGGATCCCACGGCCTCCCGGCGGGCATAACCCGGCACAGAGAAACGGACGAAGTCATGTTTGACTCGTGTTTAGTATTGTGTTCTAGTGTGCACAAGTATGAAATGGACGTTACATGGGGTCGTGGGGGCGGAAGGGGAGTGGAGATCTAGTATAACTTTCATGCCTGAGGGGGTGCCGTGGGAGTTTCCGAACAATAGGGTTGGGTCGGGGACTAGCGGCAAGGGGGCGGCGCGACCAGTCTGAGGCCGCGCCGCCCCCTGACGTTCGGGGGAGCCTGCTACGGTACCGCGACTACGCGACAAGATCATGATGCTAAAAGTTGACCTGTGTTTGGAATTGTGTTCATATGCGAGCAGGGAAGAGGCTGGCGGCCCATACTGGGAGAGGGTTGGGCCACGAGAAGCCGGGCATCGGCTGCAACAGGCGGAGAGGAGGATGTGGCCCGGGGGCGGCGAGGCTTGGGCTCGGGACGCTCCGTTGGGCGACGGTCTGAATCCGCGAACACTCTGGACGAGGTAGGGGGAAGGGAGAAAAGGAGTGGTACTGGTGCGTATCAAGGGTCTGTTGATGGTGGGGTTGCTGGCGGCGCTGGTGATGTTGGCGGCGTGCGCGCCTCCGGGTGCGCAGACGGAGGGGCAAGGTTCGGGTGGTGGGGGCGAGAAGGCCCAGCAAGACGTGGCGCAGGCCAGCGGGGACGTCTGCAAGGTCAACCCGCCCGACCTGAGCATGAAAGACGCCGTCATAGGGTTCTCGCAGTCCGAGAAAGAGGTCAACCCGTTCCGCATCGCGGAGACAGAGTCGATGAGGAGCGAGGCCAAAGAGCGGGGCATCAAGAAGCTCGTGTACACCAACGCCAACTCGCAGGCGTCCAAGCAGATCTCCGACATACGAGACATGATCGCCCAGGACGTCGACGCCATCGTCGTCGCGCCGCTCCTGGAAGAGGGCCTGGCCCCCGCGCTCAACGCCGCGAAAGAGGCCAAGGTGCCGGTCTTCCTTATCGACCGCGAGACGGCCGGAAAGCCGTGCGAGGATTACATAACCTTTATGGGCTCGAACTTTCTCCAGCAGGGAGAGCAGGCCGCAAAGGTCCTGGCCGACCTCACCAACGAGAAGGCCAAGGTCGCCGTGCTCGAAGGAACGCCCGGGGCGTCGGTCACCATCGACCGTACCGAGGGCTTCGAGAAGGCGCTCAAGCAGTACCCGAACATGGAGATCGTCGCCTCCCAGACCGGGGAATTCCTGAGGACCAAGGGCCAGACGGTCATGGAGCAGCTCATACAGTCCAACCCCGAGATAAACGCGGTCTACGCCGAGAACGACGAGATGGCGCTCGGGGCCATCCAGGCGCTCAAAGACGCCGGCAAGAACCCCGGGCAGGACGTCAAGGTTATCTCCATCGATGGAACCCGGCAGGCCGTGCAGGCGATAACCACCGGCGACATCAACGCCGTGATCGAGACGAACCCGCGCTTCGGTCCGCTGGCTTTCGACACCATCGAGAAGTTTTTGGCCGGGAAGCCCATACCGCAGAAGATCATAGTCCAGGACGACCTCTACACCCCCGAAAACGCGCAGGAGAAGCTGGACGAGACCTACTAGGGGGAGGACCAGAACGATGGAGCAGCAACCCCCGGTCCTTGAGGTGCGCCGGGTGACCAAACGGTTCCCCGGCGTCCTGGCCCTCAACGGCATCTCTTTCGAGCTGCGTCCGGGGGAGGTGCACGCCCTCGTCGGCGAGAACGGCGCGGGGAAGTCCACCCTGATCAAGGTCATGACCGGGGTGTACAGCCCTGACGAGGGCCAGATCCTCTTCCAAGGCGAAGAGGTCTCCTTCGCCGAGCCGCGCGAGTCGCAGGAGGCGGGGATCAGCACGATCTATCAGGAGGTCAACCTGATCCCGCTCCTCAGCGTGGCCGAGAACGTGTTCCTCGGGCGCCAGCCCAGGGGCCGCCTGGGGCTCATAGACCGCGACCGCATGAACCGGGAGGCCGCCGAGATCCTGGAACGCTACGGCATCAGGGTGGACGTCACCGCTCCCCTGCGTTCCCTGAGCCTCGGCATCCAGCAGATGGTCGCCATCGCGCGGGCCATCTCGGTGGACGCGCGGGCGGTCATCATGGACGAGCCCACCTCGTCGCTGGAGGCCCCGGAGGTGGAAACGCTGTTCAGGGTCATCCGGCAGCTGCGCGAGGAGGGGGTCGGCGTGATCTACGTCAGCCACCGCCTCGAGGAGCTCTACGAGATCTGCGACCGCGTAACCGTCCTGCGCGACGGCCAGGTGGCGCACACCGGAGAGCTTGCCGAGCTCTCCCGCCTGCAACTCATCGCCCACATGCTCGGCCGGGAGCTCGACGAGGTCCAGAAGGAGGGAGCTACCGGCTTCGGCGAGGAACACGAGGCGGCAGGAGAACCCGTCCTCCAGGCGCAAGGCCTCACCCGACACCCCCGTCTTCGCGAGATCTCCCTCGACGTCCGTCCCGGGGAGGTGGTGGGCCTGGCCGGCCTGCTTGGCGCGGGAAGAAGCGAGACGGCCAAGGCGATCTTCGGGGCCGACCCGGTCGATTCCGGATCCCTCAAGGTGGGGGGAGAGAACGTGAAGATGGGCTCCCCCGCCGCGGCGATAAAGGCCGGGATCGCCTTCTTGCCGGAAGACCGTAAATCCGAGGGCATCATCCCCGATCTGTCCGTAAAGGAGAACATAGCCGCGGCGGCCCTGCCGAGGCTCGCGCGCGCGGGGATGATCTCGGATAAGGCCCAGGACGAGCTGGTCGGGAAGTTCATGCAGAGCCTCGGCATCAAGGCTTCGAGCCCCGAACAGCCGGTCAGGGAGCTCTCCGGCGGCAACCAGCAGAAAGTCCTCCTGGCCCGCTGGCTGTGCATGAACCCCAAGGTGCTGATCCTGGACGAGCCCACCCGCGGCATCGACATCGGGGCGAAGGCGGAGATACAGAAGCTCGTCGACGACCTGGCGGTGAAGGGTCTTGGCGTCATCCTTATCTCCTCGGAGCTGGACGAGGTCACGGAGGGCAGCGATCGCGTGGTCGCCCTGAGAGATGGCGCCGTGGTCGGGACGCTCTCCAAGGAAGAGATAACCGAGGGCAACCTGATGGAGCTGCTCGCCCAAGGCGGAGATTCTGCGGACGGGGCCAAGGAGAACGGAAGGGACGCGGATGGCTAGGGGGGCGACGGCGAAGGGGTCTTTCGACCTCTCCACGGTGACCTCCTGGGTGCGCGGCCGTGGGGTGTACCTCGCCTTCCTGGTGCTGGTGATCCTCAACCTCATCATCACCCCCAACTTCGCCTCGGTGGTGACGGTCACTACACTTCTGATCACGGTCTCGCCCATCGTTTTGGTCTCCTTGGGCGTGGCGCTAACGATAGGGACCGAAGGCATAGACCTCTCGGTTGGGTCGGTCATGGCCCTCGCCTCGGCCTTTCTCCCGCTGTACCTCGGGTACGGCTGGCCGGTCGCGGTGCTCGTGGTGCTCTTCGTCGGCGCCCTGGCCGGCCTGCTGAACGGCAGCCTCGTCGCCTTCGTTGGGGTGCAGCCGATCATCGCCACGCTGGCCCTGCTGGTGGGGGGGAGGGGGCTGGCCCAGATCTTCGCCGGCGGTCAGTCGTTGCCGATCACCGATCCTGGGATCCTGTGGCTGGGGCAGGGGCGCCTCTTTGGCATACCGGCGCCGGTGATCGTGGCCGTCTTGGCGGTGCTCGTGGTGGCCTTCCTGGTAAACCGCACCACGTTCGGCAGGTACGTGGTGGCCGTCGGGGGCAACCGCTCGGCGAGCTATCTGTCGGGGCACCCGGTGCGCCGGACGCTGCTGGCGGTGTACGTTATCAGCGCGCTCCTGGCGGCCCTGGCGGGGATCATAGCCACGGCGCGCCTCGGGGCGAGCGACCCGTCCAACATCGGCCTCCTGATCGAGCTCTCCGCCATCACCGCGGTGGTGGTGGGGGGAACGCCCCTGAGCGGCGGCAAGGTAAAGATAATGGGCACGGTGGTGGGGGCGCTCTTGATACAGCTCATAACCAACACCTTTATATCGAACAATCTGCCCTTTACCTGGGCCCAGGTGCTCACGGCCGCGATCATCCTCGTCGCCGTCTACGTACAGAAGGGAAGGGGTAGCGCCTAGATGACCACCCGACCTGCAGATCCCGAGTCTACTGCCGGCGGGGGTTTCGCCTGGCGCGAGCGGCTGTTCACGACGCTCCAGCGGCGCGGGGCTATCGCCGTCCTTATATTGGTAGTCGCCATCGCCGCCCTGACGTTCGACAACTTCCTCACCCCGCAGAACCTCCAGAACATCGTGCTTCAGGGGGCCTTCCTCGGCCTGATCGTGGTGGGAATGACCTTCGTGATCATAAGCGGGGGCATCGACCTGTCGGTCGGGTCGATACTGGCCTTGGGTGGTGTGATCGCCGCGCAGACCGTGCAGGTTTTCTGGCCGCTCGCCCTGATCCTGCCGGCCCTGTTGTGCGGGCTGATCGGTTTCGGCAACGGGCTCCTGATCGCCAAGGCCAAGATGGCTCCCTTTATCGTGACCCTGGCGGGGTTGCTCGGCATCCGGGGTCTCGCGCTGGCGCTCGCCGGCTCGGAGCCCATCCGCATCGACGGGGGATCGGCGTTTGTCTGGTTTGGTCAGGGCCAGATATTCGGCGTTGCCGTGCCGATCGTCATCGTGGTCGTCGCCTTCGTCGTGGGCGGGCTGGTCCTCGCGCGCACCAGCTACGGGCGGGTCATCTTCGCCATCGGCGGGAGCGAGGAGTCGGCGAGGCTGATGGGGCTGCCCGTGGACCGGACCAAGATCATCGCCTACACCACGAGCGGCGCCCTGGCGGGCCTCGCCGGTGCCCTGCTCGCCGCTAGGATCTCGGCCGGAGACCCCAACGGCGGCCTGGCGTGGGAGCTAGACGCCATCTCCGCGGTGGTCGTGGGGGGCACCCTACTGACCGGGGGGGCCGGCTCGATAAGCGGGTCGCTCGCGGGGGTACTGCTTCTTAGCGTACTCCAGAACCTGATCAACCAGCTCGGCACCTTGGGCTCGTACGCCCAGCAGCTGGTCAGCGGCTTTTTCCTGATCGCCGTCGTCCTCGTGCAGGCCTACCTGAATCGCAAACAGCGGGCGTAACGTGGCGGGGTAACCGGGATGTACCGGGCGCGGCCCTCGGCTAGACTGCGGGACGCGCCCGAGGACCGAGAACGGGGAGAGAGTTTTTGCAGGACGAGCCCGCCATGAAAAGGGAACGCGAGACCAAAGACGACGGCCGCTACATCATCTTTTTCTCGTTCGAGGACGAGGAGCAGGCGCCGGACGGGGACGGAGAGGGTTGAACCAGCTCCGCTGGGACCCGACGCTCGGGGAGTGGGTCGCCTACGCCACCCACCGCCAGGACCGCACCTTTCTCCCGCCCGCGGAGTACTGCCCGCTGGACCCGACCAAACCGGGGGGCTTCCCGACGGAGGTCCCCAGAGACTCCTACGACATCGCCGTCTTCGAGAACAAGTTCCCCTCGCTCTCCCCGGACGCCCCCGAGCCGGAGGGGGAAGGAAGCGTCCTCACGCCGGCCGCGGCGGGGCGCGGGGTCTGCGAGGTCGTCCTGTACTCCGACGACCACTACTCCACGCTGGCGACCATGCCGGAGCGGCGTATCCGCAACCTCGTCGAGGTGTGGGCCGACCGCTACGAGGAGCTCGGCGCCCTGCCGTTCGTCGAGTACGTCTTTATCTTCGAGAACAAGGGCGAGGCCATAGGCGTCACCCTGCACCACCCGCACGGCCAGATCTACGCCTACCCCTTCGTCCCGCCCCGCCCCAAAAAGGAGCTGGAAGCCGCCAGAGAGCACAGGGACGAGAGAGGTACTTGCCTCCACTGCGACCTCCTCGCCGGGGAGCTCGACGACGGCCGCCGCGTCGTCGCCGAGGGCGAGCACTTCGTCGCCTTCGTCCCCTTCTACGCCCACTTCCCCTACGAGGCGCACGTCTACGCCCGCCGCTGCGCCCCCTCGATAGCCGACCTCGCCGCCGCCGAACGCCGGGACCTCGCCGCCGTCCTCAAGAGGCTCCTCGTCGGCTACGACGACCTCTTCGGCTTCTCCCTGCCCTACATGATGGTCATGCACCAGGCGCCGACGGATGGGGGAGACCACCGGGGCATCGCCCACTTCCACGTCGAGTTCTACCCCCCGAACCGGACCGCGGACAAGCTGAAGTACCTGGCCGGCAGCGAGACCGGCGCCGGCGCCTACGTCGTGGACGTGCTCCCCGAGGCGACGGCCGGGACGCTCCGGGAGGCCGTCGAAGGGGCCGGCCGTTGAAGCTCCTCGTCACGGGCGGGGCCGGGTACGTCGGCAGCGTCGTCGCCGCCCAGCTCGTCGAGGCCGGGCACGAGACCGTGGTTCTGGACGACCTCTCCAAGGGCCACCGGGATGCCGTTCCCGAGGGCGCGCGGCTCGTCGAGGGCTCCCTGCTCGACGGGGCCTTCGTAACGCAAACGCTCGCGGAGGGCTTCGACGGGGTGCTCCACTTCGCGGCGCTCTCGCTCGTGGCCGAGTCCGTCGAGGAGCCTGAGCGGTACTACCGCAACAACGTGGGCGGGACGCTCAACCTGCTGGACGCGATGGGGGAGGCCGACGTGGGCCGGCTGGTCTTCTCCTCCACGGCCGCCGTCTACGGGGAGCCGGAGAGGGTCCCGATCCCCGAGACCGACCCGACCCGGCCGACAAACCCTTACGGGAACTCCAAGCTCGCCGTAGACCGCATGATAGGCGACGTCGCGCGGGCGCGAGGGCTGGCGGCGACGAGCCTGCGGTACTTCAACGTGGCGGGGGCGAGCGGGCGCTTCGGGGAGGACCACGAGCCCGAGACGCACCTGATCCCGATAGTCCTCCAGGCCGCCGCCGGGACGCGCGAATCGGTCAAGATCTTCGGTACCGACTACCCGACCCGCGACGGCACCGCCGTCCGCGACTACATCCACATCGAAGACCTCGGCAGGGCGCACCTGCTGGCGCTGGAGGCCTCTGAGCCCGGCGTACACCGGATCTACAACCTGGGCAACGGCTCGGGGTTCTCCGTCCTCCAGGTCGTCGAGGCCGCAAGAAGCGTCACGGGGAGGGAGATCAGGGCGGAGGAGGCGCCGCGGAGGGCGGGGGACCCGCCGGAGCTCGTGGCTTCGAGCGACGCGATCCGGGCCGACCTCGGGTGGAAGCCCGAGAAGGGCCTGGAGGCCATGATCTCCGACGCCTGGACCTGGATGATGGAGCACCCGAGGGGGTACGAGTAGCCGATGCGGGAGACCGAGAAGCGGGCGCGCGAGGCCTACGTCGAGAGGTTCGGCGGCGAGCCCGAGGTCGTCGCGAGCGCGCCGGGGCGCATCAACCTGATCGGGGAGCACACGGACTACAACGGCGGCTTCGTCCTCCCCTGCGCCATCGACCGCCGCATCGCCGTCGCCGCCGGCCGGGGTGGCGACGAGATCCTCTACTCCGCAGACTTCGACGAGGCCAGGCCGCTGCGCGGCGAGGACGACTCCTGGGCGAGGTACCCGCGCGGCGTCCTCTGGGCGTTGCGGGAGGCCGGCCACGACGCCGGCGGTTTTCAGGCCGCCCTCGCCGGGGATGTGCCCCGCGCCTCCGGGCTCTCCTCCTCGGCGGCCATCGAGGCCGCGACGGCCC
>JAUJMB010000186.1 GCA_030447045.1 Rubrobacteraceae bacterium
GTGCAGCAGGAGTTCGGGATCCTGATCGCCTCCGCCGCCTTCGGGCTGGCCCACGTCGGCCCCGACCGGCGGTTCTTGCTCTGGACCGCCTGGGCCGTCCTCGCCGGCGTGGTCTTCGGGGTCCTGTTCGAGGCAACCGGCGGCCTGCTCGCGCCCGTCACGGCGCACGCGGCCCACAACGCGGCCACGCTCCTGATCTGGAAACGCTCCAGGGGGACCGGCCCGCACGCTCCGTGAGCGGGCTCCCCGACACCACCCGCACGGAGCCGCGCCGCAGGACCGCCGCCCGCTGGTCCGTCGCCCTCGCCGCCGCGCTGGTCGTGGCGGCCGTCGCGATCTTCTTTATGTCCGGCGGGGATGGGGATCCGAGGCCCGCCGAGCAGGTTTACGCGGGCGTCGAGGACATAGCCGCCGGCACGGAAGACGTCCCCTTTCCACGGTCCGACGCCTCGCGGTTCGACGCGGGGACGCCCGAGGTCCGCGTGTACCTGCGCGTGGAGGACGTCCCCGTGGCGGAGAGGATGGTCGCCACGGTCGAGAGGACCGGCAGGGCTTCCGCGTTCGGGGCGCTCTTCGGGGGGCCCGACGTTCGGGCAGAGGACGCAGGAGAGGGGCGCCTCTCCGTCTCCGAAGACGGTGCTTCGGGGGTGGTCTCGTTTGTCGTGCGGGCCGCCGGCGGGGGGCCGTTGCCCGAGGGCGGGTACCGGGTCGAGGTGCGGTTCGGTTCCGGGGGAGATAGGGGTTCGGGGCGGCTCGCGGCGGGGAAATACTTCGTGATCGGGGACCCGCAGGACTAGTACGTCTGCGCTTTTCCGATACAATGGGTTGCGATCTGAGCGCGGCCCCCGGCCGGGCGGCCGGTTCACCGAGGGAGGAAAACATAAGGCGCGTCACGGACAGCATCCTGAACGTAATGAGCCTGCTCCTGGTCGGGATCGGCCTCGCCGTCGCCCTCACCTTCTTTGCCGGTACTTCGCCGGCCTCGCAGGCCGGCGCCGCCGACAACCCGCAGAAGGCCTCCCGGAAGACCGAGGAACCTCCCAGGACCGCCGTCGTCTCCCCCGAGGTAGACAAATCCCTCGAGAAGAAGCCCCCGGACGCAAAGCCCGAGGGGGCCCCGAGGCCGCCGGCCGCCCAGGGGCCCGAGGACGAGTCCCTCAAGGTAACCATCCCCGCGATGAGCCGGATCGAGAACGCACGCGTGCCCTACGCCGACGGCGGCAACGAGGCCGCGTTCAAACGGTACGTGGGGGTGCACCTGCGGGGGACCGGCCACCCGTGGGATAGGGAGGCGAACGTCTACATAGCCGGACACCGGCTCGGCTACCCCGGCACGGACAGCTTCCTGGCCTTCTGGGACCTCAACCGGATGAAGACGGGGGACAGGATCGTATTGACCGACGCCGACGGGAAGCGCTACACGTACAAGGTCTTCAAGAAGTTCGTGGTCGAGCCCACCCGGGTCTCCGTGACACGGCCGCTCGAAGGGCGTAACATCGTGACGTTGCAGACCTGCACGCTGCCGGACTACTCGGATCGGCTGATCGTGCAGGCCGAGAAGGTCGCCTAAAAAGTTGGAACACCGCAACGAAGTGGTAGGGGGGTAGAGGTTGCTCCGGTCACCGGCGCGCAAAAACAGGGAGGCGGCCCCGGCCAAGAAGCGGGTCGAGACGCCGCCGCTTACCAAGGGCAACATGCAGGTGCGTGTCCTCTCGCTCGCCGTCCTCATAGCCCTCGTCTTTACCGTGCTCGGCGCCCGCCTGTGGTATTTGCAGGTGCTTACCGGCGAGGAGTACAACGTCATGGCCCAGAACACGGGCACCCTCACCGTCAAGGACCCGGCCCAGCGCGGCGTCGTCTACGACCGCGACGGCGAGATACTCGCCACCAACGTGCCGGGCCTCAACGTAACCGCCATACCGAACGAGATCTCCCGCGAGAAGGTCGGCGAGCTGGCCGAGGTCCTCGGGGCCGACCCCAAAAGCGTCCAGGAGCGTTACGACGCGGCCATCGAACTCGGCGCCGCCTACAACCCGATCCTGGTCAAGGAGAAGGCCGACGAGGCCGCCGTGACTTACGTCAGCGAGCGCACCGAGGAGTTCGGGGGCGTCCAGGTCAACGACGACTGGGTACGCTCCTACCCGGAGGGCAACCTCGCCTCCCACGTCCTCGGCTACACCGGGGCGGTCACCGAGGACGAGCTGAAGCTTGGCGCCTTCAAGGAGCTCAGGGACGAGAGGGACGCCGTCGTCGGCAAGAGCGGGGTCGAGGTCGCCTACGAGCAGGTCCTGCGGGGCGACACCGGCTGGCAGAAGTACGACGTGGACGTGCTCGGCCGCATAGTCCCCGAGGGGGCCAGGGTCAACTCGGCGAGCGAGTTCGTGGACGAGAACGGCACGCCCATAGAGTCCAACCCCACCCAGGAGCTGCCCGACCGCGTCAAGGAGCCCGAGCCGGGCAACAACCTCGCGCTCACCATAGACGTCGACCTCCAGAGGGTGGCCGAGACCGAGCTCGACGCCGCCCTGGAGCGGACCAGGTCCGCTGGCTACGAGGGTCGGGGCGGGGCGGTCGTGGCGATGAACCCCGAAAACGGCGAGGTCTTAGCACTCGCCAGCCGCCCGGACTTCGACCCGCAGCTCTTCGTCGGGGGCATCTCGGGGACCGAGGAGCTCGAGCAGTACCAGTACCTCACCTCGGACCGGTCGGGCGACCCGTTCACCAACCGCGCCATCGTGGGTGGGCAGCCGGGGGCCTCGACGTTCAAGATCTTTACCGGCCTCGCCGGCATGGCCGCCGGCGTCATCGACGCCTACTCCGTCGTCAACGACACCGCCATCCTGGACGCGGAGAACTGCTGGCGGCCGGCGAGCGTCTCGGTAAGCCCCTGCTACAGCAGCTGGCGGCAGAACAGCCCCAACTACCGGTACCTCGGCGACCACGGCCCCCAGAACTTCACGCGGGCCATAGCGGACTCCAACGACATCTTCTTCTATCAGGTTGCCGACTGGATCTGGAACCAGACCGGCGACAAGGACTGGCTCCCGAAGTACTACGAGAGGTGGGGCTTCGGGGAACTCACCGGTATAGACATCAGCGGCGAGACCGAGGGACGCCTCCCCACCGAGCAGGGCGAGAGAGACCTACGCAAGGCGCTGTACGGCACCGCCGAAGGGGCCTACTGGAGCGTGGGGGATTGGATCAACATGTCCATCGGGCAGGGGGACGTGCTGGTCTCCCCGATCCAGATGGCCCGCGCCTACTCCGCCCTGTACAACGGCGGCACCCTCGTCACGCCGCACGTCGGCAAGGTGATCACGGACCAGAGCGGCAAGGTGGTCGAGGAGATCTCGCCCGAGCCCGCCGGCCGGGTGGACACGACCCAGGCCCAGATCGACACCGTGGTACAGGGGCTACGCGGCGTCACCGCGGAGAAGGGGACCGCCGAGACCATCTTCAAGGATTCGGAGCTGCCCACCATCGGCAAGAGCGGCACGGGCGAGCTGCCCTGCGCTACCGCGAACTGCGATTACGTCAACTGGTTCGCGGGCTGGACGGAGGGCCAGGAGCAGCCCCTGGTGGTCGTGACCATGATCGAGGGCGGCGGCGCCTTCCAGGAGGGCTCCGAGATGACCGCGGGCCCGGCCGTCCGCCACATCCTGGAGGCCTACTACGGCGTCGAGCAGTC
>JAUJMB010000037.1:0-7965 GCA_030447045.1 Rubrobacteraceae bacterium
GGCGAGCACGCGCGCCGTCGCGAGGCCGAGTCCCGAGCCGCCGCCGGTCACGAGAAAGGTGCGGCCTGGGATCTCCACGGGTTACCTCCGGGGTTGGGGGTAGACGGTACTTACGAGGGCGTCCCAGGCGCGGTCGGGAAGAAGGCGCCGGAGCGCGATAAACAGGTGGGCCGAGGGCGTCACGGCGTAGCGGGCGCGGGGCCGCTCAACGGTTATGGCGCGTTCTATCGTCGCCGCCACCGTCTCCGGGCCGCCGCCGAGCTTGAGGAAGGGGCCCCGCTCGTAGTTGTCCCTCACGGCCCTCTCCACGGCCGCGTCGAAGCTCGCGTAGGGGCCGTCTGAGGGGCCGGACCCCTCCATAGATCCGGTCGCGGCTTCGGCGAAATTGGTCCGGATGAGTCCTGGCTCTACGATCACCACCCCCACGCCGAAGCCGGCGACCTCGAAGCGCAGGGCGTCGCTCAGGGCCTCCACGGCGTACTTTGTGGCGTGGTAGTAGCCGCCGCCGGGGAAGGTGAGCCTGCCGCCCATGGAGGAGATGTTGACGATGCTGCCCCACCCCTGCCGGCGCATCCCCGGAAGAACCAGCTGGCACATCCGCACCAGCCCGAACACGTTGGTCTCGAACTGCCGGCGCACCTTCTCCATCGGGACCCCCTCGACCGCCCCCGATTGGCTGTAGCCGGCGTTGTTGACGAGGACGCCGACGGCCCCCTCCCGCCGCTCGACCTCCTCGACGGCCGCCCGCATCGAGTCCTCGTCCGTAACGTCGAGGGGTAGGACCGCGCAGCCGCGCCCGGCGAGATCCTCTATCTTCCCGACGTCGCGGGCCGTGGCGTAGACCCTCCAACCCCTGGACGCGAGGCGCTCGGCCGTGGCGCGTCCGATGCCGGTGGAGCAGCCCGTGATCAGGACAGCCCTGGAGACGGCCACCCTTAGCCGTCCACCACGGTCAGGGAGACCCTGCTCGGCCTGCCCGCGTCGTGGAAGACCGTCTGACGGGCAACCTCCGCCCGGTCCGACCACACGGCGCTCTCCCCGGTGTTGGGGTTCCTCTCCCACCTGGGATGCGAGCTCGACGTAACCTCCACCCTCAACCTGTGGCCGACCTTGAACGTGTTGCCCGTCGCCCAGAGGTCCAAGCTGTACTCGTAGACCTCGCCCGGTTCGATGGGGGAGGGCGGGCTCGGGCTTACGACGCCGGGGGCGGGGTAGCTCTCCCTGGCGCTGGCGCGGATTATGCCGTCGCAGAGGCCTATGGCCCGCCCGTCCGGGTGGACGTCCACCAGCCTGGCGACGAAGTCCGTGTCGGGTGCCGAGGAGGAGGCGAAGAGCGTCGCGTGGACCGCGCCGAGAACGGTGTAATCCTCAGCTAGAGGTTCACTGGTAAACGTGAGCACGTCGGGACGCGCCTCGATGGGCCGCTGGTCGCGCGCGCCCGGGCCGTGGATGGGGGCCATGAGCGTCGGACCGCCGAGCGTCGGCACGGGGTCGTTGGGGTCGTGGTCGTACCCGGATGGCTCTCCTTCGCTCTCGGCGACCTCCCTGGTGAGCCCCCCGCCGGCTCTGAGGTGCCACTCCTCGGTGCGCGAGCCGGGGGGCGGCCACTCCTCGTAGTGGCGCCAGCGGTTCTCGCCCATCACGAAGACCTGGACGGGCGGCGTGCCTTCTAGCGCCGACTCGTCGCCCTTGAGGGTGGCGTCGAACCAGCGGAGGTGCCTGTCCGTCAGGTCGCCCCGGTAGTTCAGGAAGCCGCCCGTCGAGCCGAGGCCGAAGTCCAGGTCGCCGAAGGTGCTGCCGAAGTCCGCGTGGGTCCAGGGACCGACGAGCAGGCGCGGCCGGCGCAGGCCGGCCTCCTCAGAGCGCCGTCTCATGGCCTCGTACTGCCGCAGCGTCTCCCCTATAAAGCAGTCGTACCAGCCGCCGATGTGGAAGGTCGGGACGTCCACCCGGTCGTATCTGCCGTCTATGTTGAGGTGATCCCAGATAGGGTCGTCCACCCCGCGCCCGAAGTTCTCCCGGACAAACGGGACGACCCCATCCGGGTTCGGGAGGTCCGAGAGCGGCAGCGTGTCGTAGCCGCCGCCGGCCAGAATATCGTCGATCACCCCGACGAGCTCGGGCAGCTTCTCGCCGATCTTCTCCGGCTCGCCGCGGTGCTTGCGGAAGAGCTCGTTCGGGGCGATGGCCGCCTGGGCCCAGTAGTGCATGATCCCGACCTCCTGCACCCCCCCTCGCATCTGCGCCCCGTTGAGGTGGTTGCCCCACGTGACGCCGGGCACCATGCTCCAGAGGGAAGGGGGCCGCATCACGGCGGCCTGCCACTGCGTCTTCCCGAAGTACGAGAGGCCGAACATCCCGACCCGGCCGTCCGAGCCGGGCAGCCCCGCCGCCCACTCGACGGTGTCGTAGCCGTCCTCGTACTCGTGGACGAACGGGACGAACTCGCCCCCAGAGGCGTAGCGGCCGCGCACGTCCTGGACCACAACGACGTAGCCCGCGCCTGCCGCCTTTACGGGATCGAAGTACGTCGGGTCCCTCGGCCGGTCCTTGCCGTACGGCAGCCGGGTCAGCAGGACCGGATGCTCGCCCCCGCCCGCCGGGCGGTAGACGTCGGACATCAGGGTCGTGCCGTCGCGCATCCTGGCGGGCACGTTCTTCTGGACGGCGATCTCCCACGTCTGACCCAAGACGAGCTTCCTCCCACGCTAGGGTGCATCCCCGCCCGAGTCTAACCGAACCACTGGCCCCGCTCACCGCCCACGTCATATTTGACCGATCGTTCCAGCGCTGGCGCTTATAGGGCTCTTCAACATCGTTGGGTCGTACGGGTCCGGGGTGCTGGGGGGGATGTACAGCAAGCGGAAGCTGTTGGCCGGGATCTACCTGGCGAGGGCGGCGGTGATCTGGCTCTTCATCACCCTGCCGCCGACGCCGACCGTAGTGCTCCTCTTCGCCGCCGCGATGGGGGGCCTGTGGCCCTCGAAGGTGCCGCTGACCTCCGGGCTCGTTGCGGTGATGTTCGGGACGCGGAACCTCGGGGCGCTCTTCGGGATCGTCTTCTTCAGCCACCAGGTGGCGCCGTCCTCGGCGTCTGGCTCGGTGGGGTCGCCTTCGAGAGGACGGGGTCCTTCGGCTCGATCTGGTGGGCCGGCATCGCCCTCGCCGTCGTGGCCGCCGCCCTGCACTGGCCCGTGGTCGAGCGGCCGGCCCCCGCCTCGTCGTCGCCCCGCAACCGGAGGGCTAGGGGGTGGCGCGGACAAAGGAGTTCAGTCCCGAGGGGGCGCTGGACGCGGCGCTGTACCTGTTCTGGCTCAAGGGGTACGGGGCCACCTCGATGCGCGACCTGCTCGACGGCATGGGCATCGGGCGCGGCAGCTTCTACGACACCTTCGGCGACAGGCGCGCCCTCTTCCTCGCCGTCCTCGAGCGCTTCGAGGAGGCGCGGACGGGCTGGATGGACGAGGCGCTGGAAGGTACCGGCGTGGAAGGCATAGAGGAGGTCTTCCGGCGCACGGTCGAGGGCATGACCGGGTCCGAGCCCAGGAGGGGGTGCCTGCTGGCGAACACCGCCGTCGAGCTCGCGCCGCGGGACCCGGAGGTGGCGGACAGGATCTCACGCCACGTCCGCCGCACCGAGGAGGCCTTCGCCGGCGCCCTCGTCCGCGCGCAGGAGATGGGGGAGATACCGGCCGGCCGGGACCCGCGGTCCCTCGCCCGTTTCCTCGTGAGCAACCTGCATGGCCTGCGCGTGCTGGCGCGGGCGGGGACGGACCGCCGGACGCTCGAAGACGCGGCCCGCGTCGCCCTCGAGGCCCTGCGACGAGGCGATCCGCCCCGGGTGGATCTCGCCGTCGGCCATCGGCGCGATCCGGCCTGCGGCCTCCGCTGTCAGCCGACCCCCGCAAGGCGGGCTCCGGACCCCGTTCCGGACCCGACGGGCGGGACCGGTCAGGGCCGGGCGCGGCGCAGGAGGTAGGTTAGCGCCGCGACGACGCCGGCCCCGACGAGGACCGGAGCGGCGGCCGAGACCGCGGCGAGCCCGAGGAGCCTGCGCCGCATCTCCGGCGTGTCGTTGAGGTGGGGGAAAGGTTCGTCCGGGGCCTCGACACCGAGAAAGTCGCACAGGGGCCCCCAACCCTCCCTCACGTCGTAGACGAGCAGGCGCTCGGCCGGGACGCGGCGTTTGACCTCTTCGTTGTGGCGGCTGAACGTTTCGATGGCGTAGGGCTTGTCCTCGAAGCGGCCATCGAACGTGCCCTCCCACAAGGTCTCGTCCGCCAGGCGGGCGATGCCGGTGACGGCGGGGGCGAAGAGGCCGGCGGAGGCGAAGGCCAGCCTCATGGGCGCGGGGCCCGCCGAGAGCTTACGGATCCCGTAGATGGTGGAGCGGACGCTCTCGTACCAGCGCTCCGGGTCGCGGACGGTCAAGATCACGGGCGCCTCGGGAAACGCCTCCATGAGCTCCCCGTAGAAGGGAAAGGCGGGCCAGTCGACGGCCACCCCGTAGCCGGAGAAGAATCCCTCCCAGTCCACCCGCTCCCCGCGCCACGCGGCCTCCCAGAACCCGACGTGCTCGGGGTGCTTGAAGACCTCGTCCAACCGGTAACTCGGGCCGAACCCCAGGGTCTCCAGCGCGGCCTTCAGCGACGTCGTTCCGGTCCGGCCGAAACCGGCGCCTATTATCTTCATGCGCACAGTTTAACCGGGCGCCGCGGGAGCCCGCGCCCGGCCGAGCCCGTCGGGTCGGACCCTCTAGGACGGGGTCCGCCCCCGGGGTCTCCACAGGAGGGAGAGCAGGAGAACCCCGGCCAGCAGCCCCAGGGCCGCGGGGACCGCGACGGAGAGCGCCCGAAGTATCCTGATGCCGCGTCGCATCTCGGCCGCGTCGTTCAGGCGCGGGAACGGCCCGTCCGGCTCGGGTACCCCCAGGAACTCGCACAGAGGCCCCCAGCCCTCCCTGACCTCGTAGCCGAGCAGGCGTTCGGGCGGGACGCGGCGCCTTACCCCTTCGTTGTGGCGTTCGAAGACCTCTATCGCGTGGGTTTTATCCTCGAAGCGGCCGTCGAAGGTGCCATTCCAGATGATCTCATCGCCGGCCCCGGTCCTCGCGAACCCGCCGAAGGTGAGGAGGCTGACGAGGCCGAAGGCCACGCGCGCGGTGCGCGAGCCCGCGAGCACGCGGCTCAACTCGTAGATGGTGGTCCGGGTGCTCTCGTACCAGCGCTCCGGGTCGCGGACGCTGAGGAGCACCTTCGCCTCCGGGTAGCGCTCCATAAGCTCTGCGTAGAACGTGCAGGCCGGCCAGTCCACGGCCGCCTCGTAGGGGCCGAGCATGGCGTCCCAGTCCACCGGCTCCCCGCGCCACGCGGCGCGCCAGACCTCGGCGTCACGCGGGTTGGCGAAGACCTCGGTCATGTGGTAGCAGGGGGCGAAGCCTAAAGTTTCGAGCGCCGACTTCAGGGACGTGGTCCCCGTCCGGCCGAAGCCGGCCCCGATCACCCTCAAACGGCGCCCCTCAGCCCGCCGCTGGCGCGTAGCCCTCGAACTGCTCGCGCAGCTTGAGCTTCTGGAACTTGCCCGTGGCCGTCATCGGGATGGACTCGACGAACTCGTAGGCGTCCGGCAGCCAGAACTTGGCGAAGTCCTTCTCGAGGTGGGCGCGGAGGTCCTCCCCCGTGGCGCTCTCGCCCTCCTTCAGGACTATGGCCGCGAGCGGCCTCTCGTCCCACTTCTCGTCGGGGATGGCTATGACGGCGGCCTGGGAGACCGCCGGGTGGGCCATGAGCGCGTTCTCGAGCTCGACCGAGGAGATCCACTCGCCGCCGCTCTTTATGAGGTCCTTGGTCCTGTCCGTGATCTTGATGAACCCGTACTCGTCTATGGTGACGATGTCCCCCGTCGTGAACCAGCCGTCGTCGGTGAACTTGTCGTCCCCCTCCGGCGCGTTGTAGTACCGCCTCGCCACCCACGGCCCCCGCACCTCGAGCTCGCCGAGCGACTTCCCGTCCCACGGCACGAACCCCTCGTCGCCCCTGGCCCTTATCTCCACGAACGGCACCGGGTTCCCCTGCTTGGCCCTGTACTCCAGCCTCTCGTCCTCGGGGAGCTCCTCCACCGCCGTGGGCAGGTTGGCGACCGTCCCGATCGGGCTCATCTCCGTCATGCCCCACGCGTGGACGACGTTGACGCCGTGCCGCTTCTCGAATGCCTCTATAACACCCTTCGGCACCGCCGAGCCTCCGATAACCATGCTCCTGAGCTTCGAGAGGTCGTACCGGCCTGGCTCGGCGTCGAGCGCCTGGAGCACCGCGAGGAACACGGTAGGCACGCCAGCGGTGAACGTTACCCCTTCCTGCTCGAAATCCTCCAGCACGCTTTCGGGGTCGAGGTGGGGGCCAGGCATCATGAGCTTCGCGCCGACGAGCACCGAGGCGAAGGGCAGGCCCCAGGCGTTGACGTGGAACATGGGGACGACGGGGAGGACGCAGTCCTTCTCCGAGAGCGCGAACGTGTTGCCCATCGCGACCATCATGGAGTGGAGGACCGTGGAGCGGTGGGAGTAGAGGGCCCCCTTCGGCCGGCCCGTGGTGCCCGAGGTGTAGCACATCGCGGCGGCCTGCTTCTCGTCGAAGTCGCGGTACGCAAAGTCCGCCTCGTCGGCGTCGGAGAGGAGGTCCTCGTAGCCCATCATGCCATCGGGCACGTCCCCGCCCTCGGTGACGACTACCGCGTGCTCGACGTTGGTCCTCTCCCTGAACTTCTGGAAGACGGGGACGAGGGGCTCGTCGACGAGCATGACCCGGTCTTCGGCGTGGTTGGCTATAAAGGTGAGGTCGTCCTCGTGCAGCCTGGGGTTGAGCGTGTGCAGCACGGCCCCCGAGCAGGGCGCCCCGAAGTACGCTTCGA
Organism: Rubrobacteraceae bacterium; assembly: GCA_030447045.1. Next base: position 6,910 of record JAUJMB010000037.1, read on the forward strand.
GGTGCTGGTAGGTGTTCCAGCCTAGGGTTCCGACCCGGTCGCCGTCCTCCAGGCCGAGCTTTTTGAGGGCGACGGCGAGCTTTTTGGAGCGGGAGACAAAGTCCGCGAAGGTGTGGCGGTGGAAGCTTTTGTCCGGGCGGCGGGTCACTATCTCGCGGTATCCGTAGAGTTGTTCGGCGCGGCGCAAGATCGCGGGCAAGGTCAACTGGTAGTCTTGGGCGAGCCCCTCTAGCATGTTGCTCCTCCTCCTGTGCGGCTTCGGACGCCTCGCGCCCGCTGCTCCCTTTCCCGTCAGGAGCGTTGTAAGGGACGATGGTAGCAGGCAAAATGAAAAAGGGTCAAGGCGGGAGAAGGATGCCGGAACGCTCACCAGGCGGCGGTTTCAAGGTGGTGGCGGCCACGCTCTTCGGGGGGCATAGAGGTCGCCCGCTACCCGACCCTGGAGCAGGCCGAGTGGCAGGCCAAGAGGCTCGCCGCCGAGGCCGAGCGCAGCCCCCGCGGCTACGTCCAGTATCTGGTTAAACCCGTTCAAACACGGTCAAGGCGGGGTTAGAAGCCGTCCGCCGCGTCGAGAGTCGTGGACTCGATTCATCAGCGTGCGGTGCTACCCTGGCGCGCCCGCTTCCCGCCGATAAGGCTTGAGACCGCATGCCTCGCGGAAACGCGCGCACCATCACCACACGCCAGGCGGCCTCCTCGCGGTCTGGTGGGTGGCCACGGGGCGTTAGCAGACCTGGAGAGCACCGCCTTCGAGGCACTTCGTGGAGAAGCACTTGTGGGATGCGCAGGGTCCCTACCGGTGGCATCATGCATCGGCAGGTAAAGGCTGGAAGGGGAAGACTTGTCGTCTTCAGATCCCGTCCGGTGGGGCGGGCTGGCGGCCATGTTGGGTGGCGCGCTGTGGGTGGTCGGCAACGTCATCCACGCCTCCAAGCCCCGGGGGTGCGTCGCGGAAGAGTGCGCGTTCAGGCCGATGCGGGAGTCGGGCGCCCTCGACGGCATCCTCATGCTCCTCTCTCTGCTGCTCCTCCTGGCGGGGGTGGTGGGGTTGGTCGT
>JAUJMB010000037.1:8065-12798 GCA_030447045.1 Rubrobacteraceae bacterium
TGTTGGGCATCGCCATCCTGGTCGCCGGGGTGCTGCCGCGGTGGGCGGCCTTGCTCCTTATCGTGGGGGCTCTTGCGATGCTCGGGTTCAACGAACAGACCGCCCTGGCGTTGATGGCCGTACCCTTGGGGGTGGCGTGGGTGGCGGTGGGCTACGTGCTCTGGTCGGGGGCTGGTGCGCAGACCGGACACCCGGACGCGCGCGTAAGGTGAACCCCTGAGAATCCCTTCTGAGGCCGGATGAATAGAACGTGGGCGGGTACGTCGGGCCTGACTCGGCGACATCATGTGCTCGTAGGGAAAGGATGCGAAAGGGGGTTATGGCGTCTTAGGCCTCTGTCCGGTTGGGCGGGCTGGCGGCCGTTGCCGGCGGGCTGATGTGGGTCGTCAAAGGAGGAAGTATCCTGCTCACGGGCCAGCAGCCTCCCGTGGTCTTCGAGGCGGCCTTGCCCCTGTTTGCGACTGGGCTGCTAGGGCTCCATGCTCGGCTCGGCGGGCGCGGAGGGCCGTTGGGGAAGGCGGGGGTCGTGGTGGCCTACGCGGCCCTGGTCGCGGCTGATCTTGGTAAACCCGACCAGCGCGCCGTCCCCATCGCGCACGGCGGTCACGAACTCGTTGACCCAGATCCTGCGCCCGTCCTTGCGCACCCGCCACGCCTCGCGCTCGGCCTGCTAGGACGGACCTGGGTTCCGGTCTCTCTGGTGCCCCCCTCCGCGGCTCTGCACCACATCTGGGGACGTGATACGGCCCTTCTCCCGAACGGCTAGCATGCCCCGGTATGGGAAGCACGGTGGAGAAGATTCGGGTCCGTCAGCCGCCGAGGCGACCGCCCGCGAGGCGGGGTCCGAGGCGAGACCCTGGGAGGCCCCCGCGGCCGATCCCAAGGGTGTCCTCCGACGCCTTCCTACGCGCCCGCCGTCGCCGCCTCGCGGCGCGGCGCGTAGCGTGCGTCCTCGCGCTTGGCTTTGTCGTGGCGCTCTTCTCGTTCGGGGCGTTCAACCACGGCGCCTCGTCTTCCGGGCACGTGCGCCCCGTGCTGCCCGTGGAGTCCGGTGCCCTCCCATTGCCCCCCGAGCCACCCCCGCCGGACATGGGGCAAGTCTGGGCCGCCGCGGTGTCCGAGGACCCCTCGCCCGACCTGGCCACCGGCGGCAGCGTGGGCACCTCCGGGAACAGGGTCGCCCTGACCTTCGACGACGGCCCGGACCCACGCACCACGCCGCTGATCCTCGACAAGCTCAGGGGGCGCGGCGTGGAGGCGACCTTCTTCGTGGTCGGGCGTCAGGTTGCCGAGAACCCGGGCCTCCTGCGGCGGATCGTGGAGGAGGGCCACGCGATAGGCAACCACACCTACGACCACGCCGACATGTCCGGCCAGAGCGCGGGGCAGATGCGCGACGAGCTACGCAGCACCCAGGAGGCCGTGGACGGCGCCCTCGGGTACCATCACCCGATGGCGCTGATGCGCCCGCCCTACGGCAATCCCTACCTCCAAGGTTCGGACGCGCTCCGTGCGTTTCGGAGGGTCGCCTGGGAGCAGGGGCTCTTCCCGGTGATGTGGACCGTCGACCCGGGGGACTACCTGCTCGACGGGCAACCCGAGGATGTCGTTCGAGGCGTCGAGCGCGCGGATGAGGCCGGGAGAAAAAGCGAGGGTGACGAGGTGGTTCTCCTGCACGACAACCAGAGGCAGACGGCCGAGGCGCTGCCGGCGATCATCGACCGCTACGAGGGGTCAGGCCGACGCTTCGTCACTGTAGACGAGCTGCTCGCCGACAAGTACGCCACGGATCCATAGGCTGTCCATCCGCCCGAATGTCGCTAGCCCCGCCCGTCGAGGGGCAGCCGAAGCTCGACCATAGTTCCTCCCTCGGGCCTGGGGGCCACTCGCAGACTCCCGTCGAGCATCTCGGCCCGCTCCCTCATCGACCGCAGGCCCACCCCCCCAGACGGGCCCGCCTTCCCCGCAACCTCTGGGTCGAAACCCTCGCCGTCGTCCCTTACCGTCCCGACGAGTTCTCGGTTGCGGATCTCGAGCCCCATCCTCACGCGCTCGCACCCGGAGTGCCTGACGGCGTTCGCGAGGGCCTCCCTCATCACCAGGTAAGCCTGCGCTCCGACCTGCGGGGGGATGTCCTCCCAGCCCCACTCGTCGCCGGGGTGGAAGGCGAGTTCAACGTGCAAGCCGTCGGGGACGTAGGCGCGGACGAGCGCCTCCAAGGCGGCGGGCAGGCCGTCCTCGAGTTCCTCCTCGTGCGTGTGCCTCAGCTCCGCGGCCAGCGAGCGGGTCTGGTCGACGGCCCGCCTGATGCTCTCCTTAGACAACTCGAGCTTCTCGGCCGCGCGCTGAGGGGCCGCCTCGGCCAGCGCCGAGTGGAGCTCGAGGGACTGGAGGGCTACGGCCATCGAGTGGGCGACGCGGTCGTGGAGCTCGCGGCTGATGCGATCCCTCTCGGCTGCCTCGGCCTGCGCCGTCAGCTCGCGGGCGCGCAACCGCTCGCGCTCGCGCTCCAGCTCGTGGCGTTCGGTCACGTCCTGTCCGATCTTCAGGAAGCCGCGTGTCCTCCCGTCCGTGTCGGCGAGGTGCCTGTTCGTACCCTCGATGAAAATGCGGGAGCCGTCCTTGCGAAGGTGCCACCTGATGTTGGGGGCTGAGCCATCCCTGCGGGCGGTCGCGCGCTCCTTTTCCGGCACCCCGCCCTCCCTATCCTCGGGCGTGAAGGTGATCTCCGTCGCCTGCCCGACGGCCTCCTCGGCGGTCCAGCCGAAGACGGCCTCCGCGCCCGGCGACCAGCTCTCGATCCTCCCCTCTGGGTCGGTGGAGAAGATCGCGTAGTCCAGCGCGCTCTCCACGATCAGGCGGTGCCGCTCTTCGCTCTTCCGAAGCTCCTCCTCGGCCCGCTTGCGCTCGGTCACGTCCCTGAGGACGGACAGGTGCCTCCCGGGCAGGAACCCGGCCTTGGCCCTGAACTCGGCGACGCGGAGCGCCCCGTCCGCGCGGCGCAGCACGATCTCGCCCTCCATCTGGCCGCGCTCGAGGAACTTGCCCCACGCCTCCCGCGCCGCGCCCCGCTGGTCCTCGGGGACGAACTCCTCGAGCCTGCAGCCTAGTAGCTCCTCTTTCGGTACTCCTAGCAGATCGCATGCCGCCGGGTTGGCGTCAACGTACTCGCGGTCGTCGGTTGCCACCAGGACGGCGTCGAGGACGCCGTCGAACAGGGCGCGCAGCGTCGCCAGTGTCCCCTCACCATCGCGGGGCCGGTCGCCTTCCCGCGCGGAGCTTCCGCGTTCGGCCGTCCCGAGGTCGGGCTGCCCCTTACCGACGTCTCCCGTTGTGCGCTCCCTTCCTCGACTCCCACCCCCGGCGCCAGGCCTCGACAGTAGCACATAGTCGGCTTCCGCAGGCACACCTCGAGCGAGAAGAGACTGCCGTGCTCGTCCTGGGCGATGGAAGGGAGGCCAGGGGCTTCCGGCGCGCAGCGGGGAAAGGGGGTCTCGAGGGGCTCCTGTGGGATGCCGCCCTGCTCGTCCGATCGCGCAAGCGGCGTACGAGCGTGTCCCGTCAAGGCTAGGGGGCCGGACCCCCTCGCAGAATAACCATCCCGCACAAGCCCATCGCTGTGTGGAAGACCAATCTTCCGGACTGGCGTACTCCTACGGCTTCATCGCCTTCGCCCAAGCAGTCCAGCGCGGAGGGCCAGACACTACTTGAGGGGGTCGTGTCCCCAGTTGAGCAGGCTGTAACGCCAGGTCGAGTCCTCGACGTCGCCGGAGGGCTTCTGGGCCTGGTGGCGGTGCACGTAGCTGACCACGCGGCGCATCTGGTCTATGTCGTCGTCGGTGTAGTCCGACTTGTTCTTCTTCAGAATCTCGACGATCATACGGCCGGATTCGTGGCCCTTGGATTCGCCCTCTCCCTGACCGACGGACTTGGACTCCTCCGTCTGGAGCCAGTCTTCGAGCTCCTTGCGGGTCATGTTCACGGACTCTTTGAACTCGTCTATGGTCTGCTGGCGCTCGTCGTTCGCCATCTTCGCCCCTCCCTTTACGCCTTGCTTAACGAGTCCGGCTTGTGGGCCGCCTCTTTGCCGCTCTTCTCGCTCTCCACGAGGTAGCGGGGGTCGCCGTCCGAGGCGTTGACCTTCTGGCCGCCGACCTCGGTGGTCGAGGTGAGCCTCTTCTTGACCTTGCCGTAGGTCTCGCCCTGGGGGGTGTTCCACTTCACCCGGTCGCCCTGCTTGAAGTCTTGGGCCACGACGCTCCTCTCGCTCGCTTTCGCTCGTCGTAGAGAGGGATACCCCAAGGGGCGAAGCCGGAGCATGAACGGGCTTACTAAACCCCGCTATGGCCCCCACGTCCCGACCCGTCCGACGCGCTCGTGTATTGCAGATTACGGGGCTTGCGCCGGGCCCCGGCCGGGCTGGCAAGCCAGGCCACAGACGACAGGGAGAGAAGCGCGCGGCATGGACCCGACGCGGTTGAGCCAGTATCTGCGAGAAGGGGACGACCCGAACTGGGGCGAAGGCGGGGGGTGATCGGGCCCTCCGTCCTCGGGACGACGGCGGGGCAGCTCGTCGGCCTCTACCAGACCGGCATCATAGAGCACCTGCCCGACCCGCCCCCCGGGGGCTGTGGGGCCTCTTCGACCCGGACCGCGTGGACGCCTCGGAGTACGCCTACGGCCGCTTCTCCTCGCCGGGCGCGCCGCTCGTGATCCTCACCTACGGCGTTACG
>JAUJMB010000187.1 GCA_030447045.1 Rubrobacteraceae bacterium
CGGTTCCGACCAGCACATGGTCAGGGGCCGGACGACGGCGCCCGTAGGGCAGACCCTGGGGCACGAGATCACGGGCGAGATAGTAGAGATGGGCGATGACGTGCAGTTCCTCAACGTCGGCGACATCTGCTCGGTGCCGTTCAACATCGCCTGCGGACGTTGTAGGAACTGCAAGGAGCGCAAGACCGGCGTCTGCCTCAACGTCAACCCGGCGCGGGCCGGTTCGGCGTACGGCTACGTGGACATGGGCGGTTGGGAAGGCGGCCAGGCCGAGTACGTCCTCATCCCCTTCGCGGACTTCAACCTTCTGAAGTTCCCCGACAGGGACCAGGCGCTGGAGAAGATCCTGGACCTCACCATGCTCAGCGACATCTTCCCGACCGGCTACCACGGCGCCTACACCGCCCAGGTAACGACCGGCTCGACGGTCTACGTCGCCGGAGCCGGGCCCGTCGGGCTGGCGGCGGCCCACTCGGCGCAGCTTTTGGGTGCCGCCGTGGTCATCGTGGGCGACCTGAACGACGAGCGGCTGGCGCAGGCGAGGTCCTTCGGCTGCGAGACGATCAACGTCGGCGAGGGCACGCCGATCGAGGAGCAGATAGCCGGCATCGTCGGCGAGCCCGAGGTGGACTGCGCGGTGGACGCCGTCGGCTTCGAGGCCTCGGCCAAGGCCGGCGAGGAGGCCCCCGCGGTGGTCCTCAACCAGGTCCAGACCATCACCCGCGCGGGCGGGTCTCTGGGCATCCCGGGCCTCTACGTGACGGGCGACCCCGGCGCTTCGGACCCGGACGCGCAGGAGGGTACGCTCAAGATCAGGTTCGGCCTCGGCTGGGCCAAGAGCCACGCGTTCTTCACGGGCCAGTGCCCGGTCATGAAGTACAACCGCCAGCTGATGATGAGCATCCTGCACGACAAGGCCCAGATCGCCAAGGCCGTCAACGCCACGGTGATCCCGCTGGAAGAGGCCCCGCAGGGCTACCAGGAGTTCGACAAGGGCGCGGCCAAGAAGTACGTCCTCAACCCGCACGGCATGATCCCGGCCTAAAAAGGACGGACCTAAGGGCGGTTTTGGAGGGGCCGGAGAGATCCGGCCCCTCTTCTCTTCCCCGGAGACGAGCTTGTCCTCCCCGCGCTCCTGCTCTACCCTCTCGTTATGGGACGGCTTCTTTCAACCCGAAACTGGCCGCGCAAGGGCGCGGCGGGCGCGCTCTGCGCCTGCGTCGTGGCCCTGATGGTCCTCGCGGCACCGGGCCTCGCCCATGAAACCTCCGCAGGGGGCAAGGTGGTCCACCTCACCGCCGAGGGCTTCGAGCCGCGGTCGTTGGAGGTCGAAGCGGGCGAGAGGGTGGTCTTCGAGAACGCCGACGTCGAGGGCCACTGGCCGGCCTCCGACGACCACCCCATGCACGACGGGTACCCCGGCTTCGATCCGGAGAAGCCCATCGAACCCGGCGAGGAATGGGGCTTCACCTTCGAAAAGCCGGGCGAGTGGGGCTACCACGACCACATGAACCCCATGCTCGAAGGGGAAATCGTGGTGCGGGAAGAGGGCGGCCTCCTCGCCGCCGTCGGGAACCTTTTCGCGGCGCTCGCCTCCGTCTTCCCTTCCGGGGGGGAGGGGGAGAAGGGGGCGCCTTCCGAGGGGGTCGATCGGGATCGAGAAGATCCCGAGGAACGCTACGCCGCCCTGGTCAGGGAGCGCGATCCCAGGTTCGCCCTGAACCGGTTGGGGGAGGACATGGAGACCGACGAGGAGCTCTTGCGCTCCTGCCATCCGGTGGTACACGAGGTCGGGAATGCGGCCTACGAGAAGTACGGGGACTTCGGCGAAGCGATGAAGTACCAGGACGAGGTGTGCAACTCCGGCTACGTGCACGGGGTTATCGAGGAGCGCTTCGCGCACAGCGACGACGTGCTGGCCGACATGAAGACGATGTGCGAGCGGTACAGGCCGGGCGGCTACCTGGCCTGGCAGTGCTACCACGGCATCGGGCATGGCGTGATGTACTACACCTCCAACGATCTGCCCGAGGCCCTGGAGATGTGCGACGCCTTCGAGGCCGACTTCGGCAGCTCGAGCTGCTACAACGGCGTCTTCATGGAGAACTTCGGCGCGGACGGGGAACTCCACGTCTCGGAGTACGTGAAGGCGGGGGATCCCCTCTACCCTTGCGCGCAGCAGAGACCCCGCCACAAAGCCGATTGCTACCACTACGCCCCGACCCACTACCTGAACTCCAACGCGGGCGACTACGCCGGCGCCCTAAAGGAGTGCCAAGAGGCGGAACCTCTCTTCCGGGCGACCTGCGCCGGGGGCGTGGGTTCCCAGGCGATGAAAGAGAACCTGGACGAGCCCAAGCTCGTGGAGTCGGTCTGCCAGAAGGGGGACCCCGGGCAGACGGAGCCGTGCGTCAAGGGGATGGCGAACCTCTACGCCAGCCACCACGGTTCCCTGAAACCCGCGCGCGAACTGTGCGGGCAGCTGGAGGTCCGCAACAGGGAAGCCTGCCTCGACACCGTTAGGAGCATGGCGCCGATGTTCGAGGTCTGACAGGGACGCTACGCCCCCCGCCGGACCCTGTACCCGATCTCCTGCAGCCGGGCCATGAGCCACAGCTCCGCCGCCTCCTCGTCCCCGCCGACGTACTTGAGGGGGACGGTCATGGTCTGCTCCCGGTCGAGGCCGCCGAAACGGATGGTTATGGCTTCCCCGTCGCGGGAGACCTCGGCCTCGGGGTAGCGGGCGACGTTGGGCAAGCCGGTGAGCCTCAAGGCCTCGTCTCCTCGCGGAACATGACGGGCATAGTAGCACCTGCCCCCTGCTAAACTTGGCGGGAACGTCGGAGACGGAGAGACGGATGCTAGAGAAGGCCGGCAAGGCTAGGAGCGGGAGCAAGACCAAGACGCGGGTGCGGGTCGTCGAGGATGGCCGGGCGCGCGTAAAGTCGGACCACCTCGCGACCGAGGAGCCGATGGAGATCCGGCTCGTCACCGGCGGCAAGCGGCAGACCGTCGCCGTCACGATGCGCACCCCGGGGGCCGACTTCGAGCTCGCGGCCGGGTTCCTGTACGGGGAGGGCATAGTCTCCTCGCGCGAAGAGATAGAGAAGATCAGCTACTGCGTCGATTCCGACGTCGACGCCGAGCAGCGCTACAACATCGTGAACGTGGAGCTCAGGGGCAGCCGCGAGTACGACCTGCGATCTTTAGAGCGCCACTTCTACACCACGAGCGCCTGCGGCGTGTGCGGCAAGGCGAGCCTGGAGCAGTTGGAGCTGCGCGGCTGCCCGGTCGTGGGGCCCGGGCCCGAGGTCTCGGCGGAGACCATCTACGCGTTGCCGGGGAAGCTGAGAGAAGCCCAGGGCCTCTTCGAGGCGACGGGCGGGCTGCACGCGGCGGCGCTCTTCGATGCGAATGGCAACCTGCTGGCGCTGCGCGAGGACGTCGGGAGGCACAACGCCACGGACAAGCTCGTCGGGTGGGCGTTGCTAGAAGGCAGGCTGCCGCTCTCGGAGAACGTGGTCATGGTGAGCGGGAGGAGCTCGTTCGAGATCCTGCAGAAATGCCTGACGGCCGGGGCGCCCATCGTCTGCGCCGTCTCGGCACCCAGCAGCCTCGCCGTGGACGTCGCCAGGGAGTTCGGCATGACGCTCGTCGGGTTCC
>JAUJMB010000188.1 GCA_030447045.1 Rubrobacteraceae bacterium
GCCTCTGCAAGAGGCCGGCGTCGAGGTCGTCGGTGAGGATCAAGACGACGTTCGGGCGGTCCGCGGTCTGGACGGGCCTCGTCGGGAGGCCGCACCCGCTAGCGAGCAGGCAGACCGCCAACACCGCGAGCACCGCCGGGGCCACGGCCAGGGCCAGCCGCCGGGTTTTCGGACGCATCGGGGTCGCGCGCGCCATAGGAATGATTGTACTGCCGGCTCTTGGGCCCCGCCCCTTGCGAGCCCATGGGATAGGACCACGGGGACAGGATACCTGAGCCGTCTTCTGCGTCGGCGGGATCCTCGAGCGACCACCGGGCAAGGGCGTCCCCCTTCCTCGCCGGGGACGTGGGGCGGATCTAGGAGGGCCGGGTACCCGTCGCGGCGGCGCTCGCCTGCTCCGCGCGCGGTTACTCGACACCGGCGAGTGTGGGGGTCGGGAGAGGCGCGCGCATCCCCCAGGCGGGATTTACTTCCCCGGCTCTTTTGGGCTAGTCCCGCGCCCCAAGGTGCGGAGATCGTTGGCTTATGTTGCGGGACGAAGGGCTACGTCAGCCCGCGTAGATCCTCGAAGACGTCCCTTCCCGGACGACGCTCGCCCCGCTCCATCGCGTGCATGAGCTCCACGATGCGGTCGTTGACCGGGGTCTCGACGCCGCACTCGCGCCCCCGGTCGACGACCGCGCCGTTTATGACGTCCACCTCGGTCTTGAGGCCCCGCTCTAGGTCCTGGAGCATCGAGGCCTTGGTCGCGCCGGCGTAGCCCATCGCGACCCCTATGGCCTCCTCCACGCGCCCGCGGTCTTCGGGGCCGCGCAGGACGAGGTCCCCGGCCTCTACGCCTAGGACCTTCTCTAGCGTCAGCCCCTGGGCCATGCCGACTTCGTAGCCCTCGCGCCAGAGGGCGAGGGCCACCTCGCGCCCATCCGGGTCGTCCATGACCTCGCGGTAGAGCAGGCCGGAGACGGCCCCGAGGCCCGAGAGGGAGCTGTTCACGAGCAGCTTGGACCAGACCTGGCCCCGGATGTTCTCCGTCAGGCGCACCTCCTCCACGGTTCCGAGCACCTCCGCCAGCAGCCGGGTCCGGTCCCGAACCTCGCCGTCCGGTTCGCCTATCACGAACGGGGCGCGGGTCGTCTGGGCCAGCCGGCCGGCCCCAAGGTTCGTCGCGCCCCACTCGACGGTGCCCCAGATCAGGTTCCCCGCGCCGACGATGCCGGCGATGCGCTCTTGGACGAGGCCGTTGCCCAAAGAGACGTAGGTCTCCGCCAGCCCGCCCTCCATCAGGGGGCCGAGCGCCTTCTCGAGGTGCGGCGCCTTGAGCGTCACGAGGGCGAAGTCGAAGGGGCCGTCGAGCTCTGCGGGGTCGGCGTGGGCCTCCAGCGCCACCCGGCGCTCCTCGCCGAGCACGTCGAGGTCTAGGCCCGGGTCGCGCATCCTCTCGACGTGCTCCCTGTTGGCGTCGAGCACGGCTACCCGCCGCATCCCTCCCGACATCTTCGCCGCCGTCACGCCGCCGATGGCCCCCGCGCCCACGACCAGGACGCTCGCGTCTATCATCCCTCTTCACCCGCCGCCAGGGGCGGCAGCCGTTCGAGCAGCTCCAGCAGTGCCGCGTACCGACGGTCCCGCTCCAGGAGCAGCCGCTCCCGCTCCTCGTCGGTGTACTGGAGGAAGCCCGCGCCCGTCTTGGTGCCGGCGCGTCCCTCCTCGACCAGGTCGAGCAGCATCCGCGGCGGCTCGAACCTCTCGCCGAGGCCTTCGCGCAAGACACCCAGCACGCTCGCGTAGACGTCGAGGCCCGCCATGTCCGCGATCGCGAACGGCCCGAAGAACGGCAGCCGGAACCCGAAGCAACTGCGAACCACCTCGTCCACCTCCGCAGGCGAGGCCAACCCCTCCTCCACGCACCGCACGGCCTCCAGAAAGAGGGCGTTCTGGATGCGGTTGGCAACGAACCCCGCCCCGCTGCCGACGACCGCGGGGCGCTTGCCGATGGACCGCAGAAAGCCGACGAGGCGCTCGACGGTTGATGCGTCGGTGGTCGCCGCCGGGATCACCTCCACCCCTGGCGTCCACTCCGGCGGGTTGAACCAGTGCATCCCGCAGAACCGCCCGGGCCTCCCCACGAACCGCGCCAAATCGTCCATCGGCAGCGAAGAGGTGTTGGAGACGATCACGGCCTCCGTGGGGGCCCCGGCCGAGCAGGCACCCAAAACCTCCTCCTTGAGAGCGACGCTCTCGGGCACGGCCTCAAAGACGAGGTCCACCCCGTCCACGGCCTCCGCCGGTCCCCCCGTCGCCTCGACCCTTTCGGCGCGCCCGACCGCCTCCTCTTCCAGCAGCCCGGCCTCGGCGTGGCCCCGCGCCCGGAGGACCAGCTTCTCCTTCGCCTCGCGGGCGAGCTCCGCTGTGGCGTCCGCGAGGCGCACCGTCATGCCGGCGGCGGCGAAACACTCGGCGACGCCCAGGCCCATCGTGCCGGCGCCGAGGATGGCCGCGGTCCTGGGCCACTCGCTACGCGCGGCTTCGGTGTGCATCAGGCGTAGAAGTCCGGGGCCTTCTTGAACTTCGGCCACTCCTCGGGGTCGTGGCCGGTCACGAGGGTCGCGCCGTGCCCCTCGACGATGCGGCGGACCTTGCGGGTGGAGCTGGCGACGTCGGCGGCGGAGTGGATCAGGCCGGGCAGCGCCGCCTCGTTGTAGTGGTCCATCGTGTAGCACGCGTCGGCCGTCAGCATCATCGGCCCCTCGCCCGGCAGGTCCACCAATACGGACTGGTGTCCTGGCGCGTGGCCCGGCGTAAAGAGCATCTTTATGGTGCCGTCCCCGAAGAGGTCGTACCCGTCGTCGTGCTCCCCGTCGAGGTAGAGCCACCTCACGTCCCGGTCGAAGTCCTTGCGGATGTAGGCCGGCCTCTGGAACCAGTCGGGCGTGTACGCGTACTCGAGCTCCCGCCGCTGCACGACGTACTCGGCGTTCGGGAAGTGGCCTATCGCGCCGGAGTGGTCGAGGTGCAAATGCGATTGGATCACGTACCGCACAGAAGCCGGGTCCACGTCCATCCGCCGCAGCTGGTTGACGACGAAGTCGTCCTCGGTCATCACCGGGTCGTAGGCGTCAACCACCGCCTCCCAGTGGCCGCGGGCGTCCTGCGCCACCTCCAGGGCGTTCCCCCCGTCGTAGAGCACGTTCCCGCGCGGGTGCGTGATCAGGAAGAAGGGAACCGGTATCTCGTAAGGGTCCCCGAGCCCCTGGTTCATCTTGATGAACTGGACCTGGGTCTTGAGGCTGCCGCACTCGAAAAAGTAGAGGCGTAGATCTTCGGACATCGGGTTCTCCTTTCGTCGAGGCCTCAGGTGTCAGGTTTCGGGTCACACAGAGGAACGCCTCCAGGATCACGCGGCCCGCCGGCAGGACTCTTGTCGCGTAGTCCAAGCCGGAGCCCCGCGCCGCGCTATTTGCCTGATGCCTGTAACCTGATGCCTGACACCTTCCCTACCAATTCTCCATCGACTCGCGCAAGATGCTCGCCAGGTCCTCCTCGGTCACCTCTTTCGGGGAGCCCACCAACAGGCGCTGCTGCTTCATGGCGCCGTCCACGAGGTCGTCTATGTCGTCCTCGGTGTAGCCGAGCTCGCGGACGCCGCTCGGGG
>JAUJMB010000189.1 GCA_030447045.1 Rubrobacteraceae bacterium
GCGGAGGTAGGGGCCTCCTCGTGGACGCCGGCCTCGCGCGCCGCCGGCTCGAGAACCTCCTGGCCCGCGTCGGCAGGAGCCTCGGCGACGTCGACGCCGTCCTGCTCACGCACGACCACTCCGACCACACCTGCGGCGCCAGGGCCCTCAACAGGGACTTCGGTATCCCCGTGCTTGCGCCGCCGGGGGTGCTGGCCGGCTCCAGACACGTTCCCCAGGGGGCCGAGACGGCCGCGGCCGGGGAGGAGATAACCATCGGCGATCTCGGGGTCACTTTCTTCGAGATACCCCACGACTCCCCGACCTACGGCGTCAGGCTCTCGGGCGACGGGCGCGCCGCCGCGATGGCCACGGACCTCGGGGAGGCGGGCCCCGAGGTCCTGCGCTGGATGCGCGGGGCTGAGGCGGCCGTGCTCGAGGCGAACCACGACCCCGAGTGGCTCGCGCGCGGGCCGTACTCCGCGCGGCTGAAGCGCAGGATCTCCTCCCCGCGCGGCCACCTCTCCAACCGGCAGGCCGCCCAGGCCGCCACCTCTCTGGCCCCGCACGGCCTCAAGGACCTCGTCCTCGCCCACCTGTCCAAGACGAACAACTCCCCGGCCCGCGCCTGTGGCACCGTGCACGGGGCGCTCCGGGAGGCGGGGTACGGGGCCGTGCGGGTGCGGGCGGCCATCGCCAACCATCCGACGCCCTGGATCGAGGTCGGGGCCCCTGCCGAAGCCCCGGAGTACGTCTACCGCTACGCCCGCGGCGACGCCAAGGACGACGCCGCGGGCCAGCTCTTCGGCATCGAGTGATCCGACGCGCCACCATCGTCGCCGTCGGCCGGCTTAAAGGCTGGCCCGCCGACGGCTGCGCCGACTACGCCAAACGCCTCCGCCGCCACTTCCCCGTCGAGATCGTCGAGGTCGTAGAAGAGGACATGAACCGCCGCTCCCCCCAGGAGGTCCTCGCCGCCGAGGGGGAACGTATATCGAAGCGAATCCCCAGCGGCTCCCACCTCGTGGCGCTGGACCGCGAGCGGGGGAAGGGCGTCTCCTCCGAAGACCTCGCGCGGCGGCTGGGCTCGTTGGGCGTCTCCGGCCGCAGCGACCTCGCCGTGGTTATCGGCGGCCCGCTGGGGCTCTCCCGCGGCCTCCTCGACCGGGCGGACGAGGTGTGGTCTTTCGGGGCGATCACGCTCCCCCACGCCCTCGCCCGGGTCGTCTTCCTCGAACAGCTCTACCGCGCCGTGAAGATAGAACGCGGCGAGAAGTACCACTGGTGAGAGGGAGGCTCTTAGGTTTCAGGCTTCAGGTCTGCGGTACGGTACTTTGCTGAAGGGGGCGTGGGCGAATGGTTCAATGCGACGGCGTCGTTGTGGCGGCAAGGCTCCCTGTGCCGCCGCGATTGCTTTTCCTGAAGCCTAGAACCTGATGCCTGTAGCCCTTAACCTAACTGCTATATTTATCTATATGCGCGTGCAGATAGACAGGTTCGAGGACGGCGGTCGGGCGGTCGTGCTGGCTTATCCGGAGGGGCAGAAGGGCTTCGACGTGCCGCGCGGGTTCCTCCCGGGTGGGGCTTCTGTGGGCGACGTGTACGAGGTGCGGGTCGAGCGCGCCCGGGGGGAGAGGGGGCGGTTGGCGGAGGAGAACCGTCGGTTGCTGGACGGGCTTGCCGGGGGTGGCGGGTGAGCTTCGAGGGGCGGCTGGCGGAGGACGTCAGGGAGGCGGTTCGGGGCGTCTACGGCATCGAGTTGGAGGACGTGCACGTCGAGCGGCCGAACGACCCCGAGCACGGGGACTTCGCGACGAACGTGGCGCTGGCGAACGCGAGGGTGTTCCGGCGCAACCCCAGGGAGGTGGCGGAGAACCTGGTCGGGGCGCTCTCGGCGCCCTACCTGAGGGAGGCCGGGGTCGCGGGGCCCGGCTTCGTGAACTTCTGGCTCTCGGACGAGGCGCTGTGCGGCGAGGTCGGGGCGTTACTGGAGGCGGGGCCGCGCTTCGGGCGGAGGGAGCCAGAGGGGGAGCCCATCATGCTCGAGTACGTGAGCGCCAACCCGACCGGGCCCATGCACGTCGGGCACGGGCGGCAGGCGGCGTTCGGGGACTCGCTTTCGAGGGTGCTCGAGGCTGCGGGGCGGCCGGTGTACCGCGAGTACTACTTCAACGACGGTGGCAACCAGATCCGCATACTCGGCGAGTCCGTGGCCGCCCGGTACGCCGAGATCCACGACAAGGAGTGGCCCGTCTCCGACCCGGACGCGCTCTACCCCGGCGAGTACGTGGCGGAGATAGCCCGGGCGCTCACGGAGGAGAGGGGCACGGCCCTCCTGGAGATGCCGGTGGAGAAGGCGCTGCCGGAGATAGGGGCGTTCGCCACCCGCTGGTGCATGGACGACATCGAGCGGACGCTCGCCAGGGTGCGGGTCCGGTTCGACAACTTCTTCAACGAGAAGAGCCTCTACGAGTCGGGGGAGATAGAGGCCATGATCTCCGAGCTTCAAAAATCGGGGCACGTCTACGAGAGCGAGGGCGCGCTCTGGCTCGACTCCTCCAAGCTCGGCGACGACAAAGACAGGGTCCTGCGCAAGAGGGACGGCTCCTACACGTACATGGCCCCCGACGTCGCCTACCACCGCAACAAGCACAAGCGCGGCTTCGCCACCGCTCTGGACGTGCTCGGCGCCGACCACGCGGGCTACGTGCCGCGCATCCGGGCGGGGCTGCTCGCGCTCGGCCTGCCGGGGGACTTCTACGAGGTAGAGCTCGTGCGGCTCGTCAAGCTCGTGCGCGAGGGGGAGCAGGTCAAGTTCAGCAAGAGGGCCGGCAACATCGTTACGCTCGACGAGCTCCTGGATGAGGTGGGGGAGGACGTGGCGCGGTACTTCTACGTCAGGTCCTCGCACAATAGCGAGATCAACTTCGACCTCGAGCTGGCCGTAAAGCAGTCGGACGAGAACCCCGTGTTCTACGTGCAGTACGCCCACGCCCGCATAGCGAGCATCTTCGGGCGGGCCGGGTTGCGTCAGGAGGGGATAGGGGACGTCCCCGCCGGAGAGCTGGCACCCGAGGAGCGGCAACTCGTGCTGGAGCTCCTGGACTTTCCGAGGGTGATCCAGAACGCCGCCGCGCGCCGCGAGGCCCACCCGATCCCCACCTACCTCGAGACCCTCGCCAACCGCTTCCACCAGTTCTACACGGTCCACCGCGTCCTCGTCGACGACGCGGACACTCGCGCCCGCAGGCTCGCCCTGTGCGCGGCCACCAAGACCGTTCTGCGGACGGGCCTCGACCTAGTTGGCGTCGACGCCCCGGAGAAGATGTAGGGCGTTCGGACGGCGTTCCTTTTACCGGCGTCCTCCCATCCTCGAGGTGGATCTCCAGATCATGACCTTGCCAGAAAGCCTCCGCGCCTTTGGATCGGCACGCGGGCGGGTTTCAAACCCGCCCCTACGGGTGGTTGGCGGGTGGGGGTTTCGGGCTCGGATGGGGGTGTGGGGTGATCCCGGGCCGTGTAATCGGCCGTATTCTGGGTAGGGCGGGGCCCGAAGCGGCTTTGCTATACTTTTTGGGGTATATGGGGGTGGACTAGGGATGGGGAGGACATGACCACGGGCGGCCGGTTGACGATCTGCCAGATCAGCGACATCCACTGCGG
>JAUJMB010000038.1 GCA_030447045.1 Rubrobacteraceae bacterium
ACGACGGGTCCTCCTGGTCCTCCTGTGTGGGCCCCTGCTCGCCCTGCGCGGCCTCCTCGTCGTTCGCCGGGGCTCTCTTCCGGGTTGCCTCCTCCCGGGCGGTCTCCTCGGGGGCGCTCTGCTGATCGGACTCGGCCTGCGTCTGTCGGGACTCGGCCGGGTCGGATCTACCCGTGTCGCTTCCGCCGCAGGCCGCGGCGACGAGCATCGTCGCCAGGAGCGCTATCAAAGTCAGGGATCTCTTCATCTTCACCTCTCGTTTTGGGGTTCGTAGACTCGCGTTTCGGGCCGGAAGGCCGCCCAGGAGAACCAGAAGTGGTCTATGCTCACGACGGGCTCCAGCCTCCTCCCTTCCAGTTCCCCGGCGACGGCTCTTCCGAGGACGTTCCATTCGCTGCCGGTCTCTTCGTCGAGTATGGTGCCTCCCTCGGAGTGGAACGCGAGCGTCCTTCCGTCGAGCCTTCTCGAGAAGACCCCCGCCGAGCCCACGTCGCGGCCCGCCTCTACCGAGTCCCCGTCCAGGGCCGATGCGGTCCCCTTCTTCCAGAGAACGGCTATGGGCTCTCCGCCCACGGCGTCGTTTATGGTGGGTGTCTCCCGAAGGACTTCGTAGGGGTAGGCCACGGGCTCCTCTGCGTCTACGGTGATCACGCGCGCCATCGGCGGGAGGTCGCCCGGCGTCTTTGGGCCCTCGTAGAGGAACGGCGAGGAGTCCACGTCGTCGTAGCCGGCGTAAGGATTCTGGCCGTAGCTGCGGTTGTATCCCGTCTCGCGGGAGAGCACCTCTCCGCCCGGGTGGTCGGAACGGAAATCTTCCCAGGAGACGATGGGGGCCGGGCGGGACTTCAGCCGGCGGCCGGTAAGCTCTCCGGCGATGGCGTCGCCCGTGGCCTGCTGCCACCAGCTCTCGGTCTGGCGGTCGTACATGATCAGGTTGGAGAAGCGTAGCCGCCCCGTGGTTCCGAAGGTCAGCTCCCGCGCGTCCACGGTCCTCTCGAAGGCAATGGCGGTGTTACACAGCGGGCAGAACGTCACGGCCACCGGGACCCCGCCCACCATATCGTTTACGATCTCGTGCCACATGACGATCTGGATCGGGTACGCCCTGACCTCGTTCGCCACCCGGAGCAGGATCACCGGCTCCCGAGGCTCGAGCCAGGCGTCCGCCTCTCCGACCCCGACGAAGCGCGGCTCGTCGATAGCGGGGATGCCGTCTTTGGGCGGCCCGCCGGAGAGTATCTCCTCGTAGGAGACGCCGTGCTTGGCGAAGTCGGTCTGGAACTCGTGCTCGGCCCCGGCAGGAGGAACGTCTTCGGGGGATGCCGCGGACGAGCCCCGCAGCTCCGTCCCGCCCGGCCCTCGAGAAGCCTCTTCCCCTCCGGGCGATCCGCAGGCAGCAAGCAGGAGGGCGACGAGTACGGCCGCGGCCCAACCGACTCTGAAGAACACCCTCACGTCGAGATTGTACCCTTGACGCGTGGGGGCGCAGGTACGGTGCGACGAAGGCCTGCTTCGCTTCGCCGACTTCGCCCAGGGAAGGCTTGCGAGGCCCATGCTCGCAAACCGCGCCACGCCGAAACCGGGCTCACGACACGCTCCAGGGGAAGCACCCGAGACGCCGATGCCTTCACCGATGCCGGGCCAGACTCACCGGGGATCGAGGATCTGCAGTTGCCCCTCCGCCTTGCCCGTGACGAAGACGCGTCCGCTGGCCGGGTCCACGGCCACGGTGTTCGCCTGACGGACGGTGGGGTAGCGGGCGATCTCGCGGAGCGCATCACCCTCCAGGGCGAACTGGACCAGCTGTTGCCTGGCGGTGAGCGTGACCCACAGGTGGTCGCGCCGGGGGTCTACGGCTATCCCGTAGGGCGAGCCGGGTAGGGATATGCGATCGAGCCGCTTTGGCTCCGGGCGAGCGCCGTAGACGAACACGGCGTCCCCGCGCGTGTCCGTCACGTAGAAGCGGTCCCCGGGGCCAGCCCTGACGTGCGTCGGTCCCTCGCCGGCGTCTACGCGGCCCAGGGAGTCCAGGGTCTCCGCCTCGAAGACCTCCAGGGTGAGGCCCTGGACTCCTATGATGCCGACCAGACCGCTCTCCGTTACCGCAACACCGCCGGGCTTGAGGTCGGTCTCTACCGTCTCCACCTCGCGGCCGTCCTCGACGATAGACGCGGTGCTCGCCTTCTCGTTGACCACAAAGATTCTGCCACCCGGGGCCGCTGCGGCGGCGTGTGGGAAGTCTTCCACCGGCGTCTCATCCAAGATCTCCCCGTCCGGCAGGCCAACCTGGACGAGGGAATCGGAGCCTTCCGCCGGCACGAGTACCGGGCCACCGGGTGCGGCGAGGTCGAGGTGCCGGGCGGATTCCGGCAGCTTCACCCTTTGCGAGACCTCCCCGCTCTCGCCGTCGACCAGCGCGAGCTCGTTGGGGTTGCGCAGGGCCACCGCTACCAGCCCCGTCTCGGGGTCGGCCGCCACCCCCTCCGGCGCGGGGCCGACCTCGACGACCCTGCCGGCGGGCTCCTCCTCCAGCGGCGGCGCCTCGGCGGGCTCAGGAGCGGGGGGCGGCTTTTTCTGTGCGGCCTCCTCCTCGGGGCCGCAGCCCGCGATCACGAGCAGGAGAGCCGCGAGCGAAATCAGGGCGAACCAGCGCCGAAGCGGGCCGTCCGTCGCCGCGTCTCCCCGTCGTGCCCCCGGACCAGACCGCCCGCGGATGTGCCCGAAGGCGCAGCCCCTCATCCGTCGAGACTGCTCTCGATAGTGGCCCCTCAAATCAGAAACGGGGTCAGCGCCAGGAACATGACGGTCCCGACCGCGACGCCGGTCAGCAGTTGCACGGCCGCGCCGGTAGCACCGCCCGCGAACCGCCCGGCAAGGTCTCCCTCGGGCCGGGAGGTGGCCGCGTCCACCGTCACCAGCACGATGAGCAGGACCTCGATGGCCTTGTCGATGTGGCCCACGGCGTCGAGCACCCCCACGTAGAAATACGAAACGATGGAGGCGACGGCTATCGAGATCAGCGCCACCCGCACGAAGGAGCGAACCCGCGCCAGCGGTGAGAGGAGCAGGAAGGCGGCAAGGGTCGCGTAGGCGAGTACGTTTCCGACGAAAAGCAACTGGTAGATCGGCAACATCTTCCCGTTTCCGAGGAAGCCTTCGATGAGAAACAGGTAGAGGTGGATGCCGGCCGTGCCCAGGGCGAGGAGCGCTATCCCGATCCGAACGGGCGGGATGCTTGCATGAGTCTCGGTCCTGGCCATCACTATCCTCCGTGTAGGTCGGCGCGAAGCGCGTACCCCGCCCCGCCCTCATCCTGTAATACGGATACTATCTTGCTATGCGCCCCGAATCGTTACGCCCGCATTAAATGTCGCGCGAGTCGTTGCCCGCGGAGCGTATCCCGTGAACGATGCGCTTCTCCCTGAGGAGCTTCTCGGCCTCGGCAAAGTAGTCGCGCACGTCTCCCTGGCTCCCGATCCAGGCGATGTACCGCTCGATTCCTCGCATAAGGTCCACACCCGGCTCGTAACCGGCCTCGCGGATGCGGGAGATGTCCGAGGTCAGGTGGCGCATCTCGCCCGGCCTGAACTCGCCCCTGGCTAGCGGCTCTATCCGCACGTCGAGGGCTTCGGAGACCATCCGGGCGACCTCGCGGATCGTCGTGGCCCGGCCGCTGCCGACGTTGACCGGCAGCCCGTCGAGCGCGTCGCTCTCGGCGGCGAGCAGGTTGGCCCGGGCGACGTCGCCCACAAAGCAGAGGTCGCGGGTCTGCTCGCCGTCCTCGTAGAGCACGGGCGGCTGGCCGTTCAGGAGGCGCGTCGCGAAGATCGCGATCACCCCCGTGTAGGGGTTGAAGACGGACTGGCGCGGCCCGTAGGTGCAGGAGTAGCGCAGCGCCACGGTGGGGATCCCGGTCTGCCGCCCCCAGGCGAGGGCCAGCCGCTCCTGGTCGGACTTGGTGATCGCGTACACCGTCTCGCCGCCCATCGGGGCCTCCTCCGGCGTGGGGACCGGCTCGGAAGGCTCCCCGCACACGGGGCAGCGGACGGCGTAGTCTCCCCCCGCGAGCCTATCCGCGGGGCGCGCTTCGGGAAAGACGAGCCCGTGCTGCGGGCACTCCGCAGCACCCTCGCGGTAGACGGCCTGCGAGGAGGCGACCACGACCTTCCCGACCGGCAGGTTCTCGTCGCGGATGGTCTCGAGCATCTGGGCGGTGCCGAAGCTGTTGACCTCGACGTATTTGGCCATCTCCGGCATGTAGCCGCCGTAGGCCGCCTGGTGGAAGACGACGTCCACGCCTTCGAGCGCCGACCTGACGGCCCCCCGGTCCCGGATATCGGCGCGGAGAAACTCGGCCTCTTGTGGTATCCAGGGCGGCCTGCCGTTGCGGTGGGTGTTGGGCTCGAGGTTGTCGAGGATGCGGACCCTGTAGCCTTGAGCCAGAAGAAGGTCGGAGAGGTGCGAGCCGATCAGGCCCGCCCCGCCCGTCACAAGGGCGCGCCGGGCGCCCGCCTGCCGCGTCATCGTCGGTCGCCGGAACGACGTACGGCCATAGCGGAGGTCTGTTGTCTGTTCGGGTGAGGCAAAACCGCTCCTCTCTCGTTAGCGTCTCTCGCCTTCCGGTTCTCGCGCTCCGTCGTCCCCGCTAGACGGGCGGGTGCCCGCGGCCGAACGGTCGACCGTCACGACGACGATGAGCGTGAAGGCGACCGCGGCGACTACCCCGCCCAGCAGGACCAGCAGGGCCACTATTTCGGGTGACAACTCGACCTCCCTCCAAGGGCTACCCGGTAGTCGACGCTCAGGTGAACAGCAGCAGCAGGCGTCCCACGCGGCTCCCGCGCTCGCTCATCGCCCTGAACCGGGGGCGCAGCAGCCGGTCCAGCCCGAAGTAGCGTCCCGGGGCGATCCCGAACATGGCGACCGAGAGCAGCACCATGAGTATGTAGCTCCACTCCCACTCGTTCGGGGTGTGGGCGAGACCGATCATGAGCTGCATGGACATGCCGATCGCCGCCAGGGCCCCCAGGCGGCTGAAGAAGCCCAGGCACATGCTCAGGAAGATCCAGGCCTCGGTGCCCCAGATGATGTACCCGAACCACTGTATGTTGGGCCGCACGACGTTCTCGATAAACGCCGCGTTCGCCTGCGTCGCCCACCCTATCGGGACGCTTATCTCCGAACCGGGCCTCGACTCCAGGACGTTTGCCTTGAGCAACGTGTTCGACGCGTCCGCCTCCTCGACCGAATGGTCGAGGAAGAAGCACAGCCCGCCGCGCGCGAAGTCGTCCCGGCACCCGAAGTCCGGCGGCAGCTTCCACCACAGCTGCGTGAAGAAGAGGTACCCCAGCCCGATGCTCGCCAGCGCGATGGTGAACAAGATGAGGCCCCGTTCCAGACGCGACGACGCGTAGATGCCCTCCCTCGGTTCTTGTCTCTCTACAGAGCTTTCCTGCCTCTCTACGGAGCTCGTCTCGGCCACCTCAGTGCTCCCTTCGACGGGTGTTACGGTCGGGCCGTTGCGCCGGCGCGATCGTGGTTCCGGGATCCCTCGCTTCTCGGCCAGACGCTACCGCCCTCCGGCCCCGAAAGACCTCAACGGCGGCCCCCGCCGGCCGCGAGGTCGTCTTCGCCGGCCTGTTGGGCATCCTGGCCCATGAGCCCGAGCGATTCGAGGGCGTCGCGGGTCGCCCGGAGGTCGTCGCGTTCGAGGGCCAGCGGCCGCAGGTGCTGGAGGTCTTCCTCCACGTCGACGTCGAAGGTGGGTTCCAGCAGGCCCACGGAGAGGCCCGAGAGCCGGGCCCTGGCCGTGATGCCGTCGAGCTCCGTCCCCACGCTCATCGGCACGCCCTCCAGCACGTCGTGGTAGCCGCGCATCCCGATCAGGTAGTAGCCCCCATCAAAGGTCGGCCCGAAGACGAGGTCGTCGCCGTCGAGGCGGCGGAAGGCCTCCTCCACGACCCCGACGCCCAGGTGCGGCGAGTCCGAGGCGATCAGGACGGTCCGCCCCTCCCCGCGGCCCTCCGCCCCCCGAAACAGCTCGCTCTGGCGCTCCGTCAGGTCGCCGTCTCCCTGGAAGATGACCCGCCCGGTCTCGCCGGTGATCTCGGCTATCTCCGGCCACGCATCTGGCGGCGTGACGTACCAGCCGCAGGGGAAAGGGGAACCGGAGAAGCGCGCGGCCAGATCCCGCAGAAAAGCCCGGTAGAGCGAGATCGCCCGCTCGTGGCCGATGCCCCGGCCGAGCCGCGTCTTGGCGAACCCGACCCTGGGCGCCCGCGCTATCACGTACAGCGCGTCGCTCACGGCCTCGCCCGCACCCTGGCCGTCTTGCGGGGCTCCCAGCGGGAGTAGCGGAGCACCGTCGAGATGATGCGCCAGCCGACCTTGAGGCTCCCAACCAGCGTGTCGCCGACCTTCGAGACCCCGAGCCTCCGGTGGTACCGCACCGGCACCTCGCGGTAGCGGTAGCCCGCCCTGGCGCTCTTCACGATCATCTCGGAAGGCCAGCCGTAGGTCATCTCCCGCATCTCCAGCGCCAGCAGGTCTTCCCGGCGTATCGCCCGGAACGGCCCCACGTCGCTCACCTTTACCCCGTAGAGGGCGCGCATCAGGGCGGCGGCCAGTTGGTTGCCGAAAACCTGCTGCGGGGTCATCGAGCCCCGCGCCCGCGTGCCCAGGGCACGGGACCCCACCACCAGGTCGGCCTCTCCGCCAAGTAGTGGCCCCAGCACCCGCGGGAGGTCGTCCGGGTCGTCGGCGGCGTCCCCGTCTAGAAGCACGATCACCTCGGCGTCCTCGGCCGCGAGGACCCCGGCAAGACACGCGTACCCGTAGCCGCGCCGCTCCTCGCGCACGACCCTCGCCCCGGCCCGGCGGGCGGCCTCCCCGGTCCCATCGGTCGAGCCGTTGTCCACGACGACGATCTCGCCCGTGGCCAGGAGTGGCTGCCCGCGCAGGCCCTCGACCACCCGCGCTATGGAGAGCGCCTCGTCGAGGGCGGGTATGACGGCGGCGACGCGCGGTCCGGGACGTTGCCGCGAACCCGCGTGGCCCCCCGCGTGGTGGTCGGCGAGCGTCACGCCGGTGGGCGCTCGGCGGTCTTGATGACGGTCGTGCAGGCGTTGCCGGCCTTCGGGACGTCCTCCGGGTCGCTCAGGGTGTAGCGGAGCATCTCCTGTATGCGGGCGACCTCCTCTTCCCCGCCGCGCACCACCGGGCAGTACTCGTCCGGCTCGTCCAACTTGTCGCGCAGCGCCCGGCGGCTCGCGCAACCCCCGGCGCAGCTCTCGGCGAACCGGCACGGCTCGCACGCCTGCGGCAGGTGCCTGGACCTCTCGAACTCGCGCCCTTCCCAGACGTTCCTCTCCGGGTCGGCCAGGTGGGAGACGCGCCCGGCGGCGGCCGGCCAGTAGGGGCAGGGGGAGATCGTGCCCGCCGGCAGCGCCCGGATGCTCCGCTGCCCGCACGGGTTGCCCCGGGTCGTCTCCAGGCCCATGATCGCGTTCACCAGCGGCTCACTGCAAACGACCACGGGCCCGGCGGCGAACAGGTCGGCGAACCCCCGCCAGAACTCTTCGTAGGAGAGCGTGAACTCCTCGCCCGAGACTGGCTGGTAGACGTTGACCCGCAGGTCGGAGCCGAGCCCGAAGGCGAACCGGGCCACCTCCCCCATCCGGTCGTAGTTGGTGCTCATCATCACCGCCGCGACGGAGGTGGGGATGTTTAGTCGCTGGCACCGCTCGAGGGACTCTACAGCCATCTCCCACGCCCCCTCGCCCCGGAACTCGTCCATCTCCTCCTTGGTGGGAAAGTCGAAGGAGAGCTCGACGGAGTGGAAGCCCGCGAGCTCCTCGTCGGTGAGCATGGCCAGGCTGTAGCCGTTCGAGGTGATCGCGGTCTTGACCTCCCTCTCGCGGAAGAGCCCGAGCATCTCCCTGTACTCGGGGTGCACCCCGTTCTCGCCGACCCCGAGGTTTATAGACCCCACCTCCAGGTTGTCCAAAATGGTCTCGACCTGCCCCACGGAGAGGCGCTGCTGCGTGAGCGTCGGCCGGTAGCAGTGCGGGCAAGCGAGGTTGCACTCGTTGGTAAGACCAATGCCGACGGCAACGGGCATTCTTGCTCCTCTTCCTTCTGTAACCCCATACGTCACACCACATATAACACAGTTCGTGGCGCCGATTCTTTCTAATCCCTTAACGTTTCGGGATGGTTCGACGGATCACCCCCGCCCCGCCTGCCGGCGGGGCGGGCGAAGGTCTGACCTTCAGGGCCGGTCCACCACCACCTCGAGGTAGTCGCTCGGCACCACCATCGTCCCGTCGCCCGAGCGGTTGAAGCGGCCTATGAGGTCCACGACGTCGCCCGCGAGCCTCTCCCGTTCCGCCGGCTCGAGGGCCAGGAAGGTCTCCCGGGTGGGCCCCAGTTGGCCCCGCAGGACCTCGAAGTAGTGGGCCACGGAGCGGTAGCGAAACACAAAGCTCCGCCGGGAGATCCGCAGGCCTTCGGCGCC
This sequence comes from Rubrobacteraceae bacterium, assembly GCA_030447045.1. The sequence goes on from JAUJMB010000038.1 coordinate 8,516, forward strand.
GTCGCCCAGGAGCTCGCGCAGCCGCTCTTCCGTGCCCCAGAGCGCGGGCGGCTTCAGGCCGGGGGAGGGGGGCAGGTAACTGCCGAAGAGGCTCCCCAGCTCCCCGGCGAAGCCGTCCGGCGTCCAGTTCGCCAGGCCGATCCTCCCCCCCGGGCGGCAGACCCGGAGCAACTCCTTGGCCGCCCTCTCCTGGTCCGGCGCGAACATCACCCCGACGGTCGAGAGCACCACGTCGAAGGAGGCGTCCGGGAAGGGGATGCCCTCGGCGTCGCCCTCCCGAAAGTCCACCTCCAGCCGTTCGGCGGCGGCCCGCTCCCGGGCCCGCTCAAGGAGGGCCGGGACGTAGTCGATGCCGGTCGTCTCGCCGAAGCGGCGGGCGGCGGCCAGGGCGGTGTTGCCGCTGCCGGTCGCCACGTCGAGGACCCTCTGGCCGGGCCGGAGGTCCACGGCCTCGCAGAGGAGCTCGCTCATGATCAGCAACGCCGCCCCGAACATCGCGTAGTCGCCCGAAGCCCACGCCCGCCGCTGGCGCTCCTTGATCCCCGCCAGGTCTTCTCGCCGGTGCTGCACGTTCTCCCCCTACCGCCTGATCCTGGGCCAACCCCTCGCCCGGAGGTTACACCGGCAGAGGATTCGCTTCACGAGGACCATCCCTTCCCCGTGCCACTCCGCCCGGCCTTCGCGTCCCGCCTCCCGGATCGAGTGCTGGCGGATCATGCCTTGCGCGCGCCTACCCCTCCTTCCATCCGGTAGACGTAACCGTTCTCGAAGGCGAGGTCCTTCTCTTCCAGCGTCTCTGCGGTCCGGAGCACGAGCTTTGGCAGCACTTCGGCCGAGAGCGCGAGCAGCTGGTCCAGCTCCTCCCTGCGGGATTCGGCGGAGACGCCGGTCGCGTAGTTCACCGGGAAGCCCACCAGCGCGTAGGGGAGCCCCAGCTCCCCGGCCAGGACCGCCTCGGGGCCGCACGTCTGGCTCACGGCCGTCACCCCCGCCGCGCCCAGCCAGCGGACCTCCGCCCGGCTCTCGAACCGCGGGCCGTTCGTGTGCCCGTAGACGCCCCCGACGGTGGCCTCCAGCCCCAGATCTCCGGCCGAGAGCCCCAGCCTGCGCCTGAGGCGTGGGGCGAAAGGTTCGTCCCATATGAGGTGCCCGCGGGCCGGATCTCCGGGCTCGGTGAAGACGGTGCACTCGGCGCCGCTGGGGAGGAGGTTGGTCGGAAAGAAGAGGTCGTCGAACAGCACGGGCACCCCCAGGGGCACGCCGGGATCCACCGCCCCCACGACCGTCGTCGCGAGGACCGCCCGCGCGCCGAGTTCTCCCAGGGCCGTGAGGTTCGCCTGGTGGGGGATCGTGTGGGGCAGGTGCCGGTGGTTCTTCTGGTGGCGGGAGATGCTCCCGACGGTCCACGGCCCGGCCGAGAAGATCGACACCTCCACCTCGCCGAAGCGGTTCTCCACGACGCGCGACTCCCGACCTCCGGGGAGTTCGTAGATGCCCGAGCCGGTGATGATGCCCACGTCTATCATGGCCCTCCTAGAATCGTCGCGGGCCGGTACCGCCCACGCTCTCGCCTGAGCCTTGCATCCCGGCGGCGACCGTCAGCGCCACGAGCACCGCCTGGTGACCGGCTCGCCATCCCCCCGCATCCTCGGTACCATCGGTCGGGCGGTGCAAGCAACCTGCTGGTTTGCTGCGTGGGACGTAGGGTCAAGGTTTCCCGTCTCCGGACAGACCGGCCCCCGCCGTTCCCCGCGCGGTCTCGATTAGGGTCCGCAGATCGTCCACGCCGGGACGGACCACGCCGATCTCGGTCACGATGGCCGAGACGAGGCTCACGGGCGTGACGTCGAACGCCGGGTTGTATGCCTCGGTCTCTTCCGGGGCGACCCGCGCGCCGCGGACCTCGAGCACCTCGGAGGCGGATCTCTGCTCGATGGGGATGGCGTCCCCGTCCGGCGTATCCAGGTCGATGGTGGACAGGGGGGCCGCCACGACGAACGGCACGCCGTTGGCCCGCGCGGCGAGGGCGAGCGGGTAGGTGCCCACCTTGTTGGCCACGTCCCCGTTCGCGGCGATGCGGTCTGCGCCGGTTATCACGACGTCGATCTCGCCCGAGGCGATCAGGCCGGCGGCGCCGGAGTCTATGGTTATTCGGTGCTCGACGCCCATCCGCTTGAGCTCCCAGGCCGTGAGGCGGGATCCCTGCAGCAGGGGCCGGGTCTCCGTGGCCGTCACGCCCGCGACCAGGCCGCGTTCGTGCCCGACCTCGACGATGCTCAGGGCCGTCCCGTGGGCCACGCACGCCAACGCGCCGGCGTTGCAATGCGTCAGGACGCGGGTGTCTTGGGAGAGAAGATCTGCCCCCACCTCGCCGATGAGGCGGTTTATCTTTTCGTCTTCGGCGACCATGGCGCGGGCCCGCTCGATCAACTCCTCCACCGCCCGAGGCCGGGTGGGATCGTAGGACTCCTCTATCCGCGCTATCCCCCACCTGAGGTTTACGGCCGTCGGACGGGTGGAGGCGAGCAGGGTTGCGGCCCGGGAGATGGCCTCACCGACGTCTTCGCCGTTCTCCTGGGCCAGGTGCGCCGCCAGAGCGATCCCCAGTCCCCCCGCAACCCCGAGCGCCGGGGCCCCGCGCACCCGCAGGGACGAGATGGCTTCGGCGAGCTCCTCCACCGTCCCCAAAGAGAGGAAGACCTCCTCCTCCGGCAAACGCGTCTGGTCGATAGTCCGGATCTTCCCGTCGGCCCAGTCGATGGTCCGCACCCCGTCCCCTTCCCACAGACAACTTACGGGCGGAATGTAGCACCGACGCCGCTCGCCGGCCAACCGAAGGGTCCACGCGCCACCCCGGCCACGAAACCCGGGGCGCGACCCCCCGGCACCCGGTCCCCGACGGGGAGCACCCGGACGACGCCACTTGAGCCTCTCGTAGCAATGTTTATCGTGCCCATAACCTTTTTGTGATAGATTGTGCCGATGGGTCTGAGCATACAGGGGTTGCGCGTCTACCTTTGCATACTGGAGCATGGCTCGCTTTCGGCGGCGGGTAGGGAGCTAGGGATGACGCAGCCTGCGGTCTCCAACCACCTCCACGCCCTCGAAGAATTGTACGGGGTCGCGTTGCTCACCCGCGGGCGGCCCCTCAGGGCCACGCCCGCCGGGGAGTCTCTCGCCGAGCACGCGCGCCGGGTCATCGGGGCCGTCTCCAGCCTGGAGGCGGAGATGGCCTGCCACACCGCCCCGCGCGGGCCGCTGGTGGTGGGCGCATCCTCGACGCCCGCGGAGCTGTTGATGCCGGGGCTCGCGACGGCGTACTCGGCGCGCCACCCGGACGTCGCGCTGGAGCTGCGCGTCTACGACACGGACGGGGCCATCGCGGCCCTTCTGGGGCGGGAGATCGAGGCGGCCGTCGTGGGCCACGAGGTCGACGACCCGCGGCTGCGCGGCACCGTCGTCGGCCACGACACCCTGACGCCGGTCGTCGCCGCCTCCGACGAGCTCGCCGGGGCGGAGATCTCTCCGAGAGAGCTCGGCGACCGGCCGTTCGTGTTGCGGGAACGGGGCTCCGGGACGCGCCAAGCCGCCGAGGAGGGGCTTGCGGCCGTCGGCGTGAGGCCCAGCGTGGCGATGGAGCTGGGGTCCAACGCGGCGGTCGCCGGCGCGGTCGCGGCCGGCGCGGGCGTCGGCGTCCTCCCCCTTCGCACGTCGGCGGCCCTGAAGGAGCTCGGGCAGGTCGAGGTCCGCGGGCTCGCGCTCTCGCGACCCTTCGTCCTGCTGACCGAGCACAACCGCAGGCTCTCGCCGGCGGCCGAAGCCTTTGTCGAAACCTGCGCCAGAAAGGAACACGCATGATCTACCGCTTTCCCACGCTCGTTTTGGTCCTCGTCGCAACGATAGCGCTCGCCGGTTGCGGCGGGGGAGGTGGCGGCTCGGCCTCCGGCGACGAGCCGTTGCGGGTCGGCCTGATCCCGAACGAGAACCCCGAAGAGGTCGAGGCCCAGTACCAACCCCTGGAGGACTACCTGAAAAAGGAGCTCGGGCGCGAGGTCGAGCTCTCGGTGCCGACGACCTACAACGCCGTGGTCGAGGCGATGGTCTCGGGGGAGC
>JAUJMB010000190.1 GCA_030447045.1 Rubrobacteraceae bacterium
CGCAAGGACGGCACGGTCGTCGAGGTCGAGATCGGCGCGAGCACCATCTCCTACGACGGGCAGAGGGCCATCTGCGCCACGGTGCGCGACATCACGGCCCGCAAGAGGGCCGAGGAGGCCCTCAGGCGCAGCGAGGAGCGGTTCCGCTCCCTGGTCCGCTACGCCTCGGACATCATCGTCATCCTGGGCGACGACGGGGGGATCCTGTACGAGAGCCCCGCCGTCGAGCGCGTGCTGGGCTTCAAGGTGGAGGAACGTGTCGGCACCAACGCCTTCGACTACCTCCACCCCGAGGACCGCGGGCCCGTCGCGCGGCGCTTCGCCGAGCTCGCCCGCGAGCCGGGGGCGCGCCTCTCGGCGGAGTACCGGGTCCGCGACAAGGACGGCGACTGGCGGGACTTCGAGGCCGTAGGCGTCAACAGGCTAGAGGACCCCATCATAGGCGGCATCGTCGTCAACCTGCGCGACGTGACCGAGCGCCGGCGCTTCGAGCGGGCGCTGGAGGAGATCCGGGAGGCCGAGCGCAGCCGGATAGCCCGCGAGCTCCACGACGGCGTCCTCCAGAACCTCTCCTACACCGCCCAGGCGATGGAGATCACCCGCATGAAGTGCGAGGGCACGGACCTCGCCTCCGACCTCGAGGAGGGCGCCGGGGCCATCCGGCGCGCGGCCCGCGACCTGCGCGAGGCCATCTACGACCTCCGCGCCTACCGGGACGGGACGACGGACCTGCGCCAGCTCTTCGGGTCGTTGCTCGACCTGAACCGCCGCAGGATGCCCGATTGCGACCTCTCGCTCGACCTCGAGGAGGGCCTCTTAGAAGGGCTCTCGGGGCGCGGCGGCACGGAGCTGCTGCGCATCGTGCAGGAGGCGCTGACGAACGTCCGGCGTCACTCCGGCGCGCGCCGGGTCAACGTCGCCCTCTCCTCCGACGACGGCACGCTCAGGGCCGAGGTCTCCGACGACGGGCGGGGCTTCGACCCGGAGGCCCTCCCGCCCGGCGTGGGCACGCTGGGTATGGGCGAGCGGGCCCTGGGCCTCGGCGGCCGGATCGAGGTGGAGAGCGAGCCCGGCGCCGGCACCACCGTCCGCTTTGTGGCCCCGCTCCAGAACCTCCGCCGCTAGGGAGGCCTCAGAGAGCGAGGTTTTGGGGCGAGCGCGTCATGACCGCGGCGTCCTCGCCCTCTAACATCCCAGAACTTCTGACCCACAGAGGACCGTCGCGACGTCGAGGGCCGATCGCCCTAGCCGTCTCCGGAGAGTTGCGCTATGAGGGCCTTGAGCTTGGGGCCGAGGTCTTCGATCTCGTCGGCGGTGCAGCGCACCTGGACGTGGATGGTCACGGCCGGCGCCGCGCCCGCGGGGGCGGGCGGCAACGCCTCCACGGTCGCGGAGACCTCCGCCGGGGGCTCTTCGGGGGTCTCTTCGGGCTCCTCCGGCGGGGTTTGCCTCTCCGGTTCGGGCCACTCGTCGAAGGTGGCCACGAGTTCGCCGGCCTCCTCCCGGAGCAGGCCCGCCGTCTTGAGGATCTCGACGATGGCCCCTGCGCCGGTCATCACGGGGTTGTTGCGCGGCTGGCCGGCGGCGTGGGCTATGTAGGCCTGGACGGTCGGGCGGAGCATGCCCTCCCGCAGCTTCACCGCGGAGACCACGTTCTGCAAGAACTCCGTGGAGCCGACGACCTCCCGCCAGTTGGCCCTGATGGCCTCCCGGTCCTTGCGGGCGAGGGCGAGGGCCAGGGCGCGCCCGCGGCGCGTGATGACCTTCTTCGTCTCGCCCTGCAGGACGCCTATCTCCGTCAGAAAGCCGTTGGTCCGGCTCACGCTCGACTGGTGCACGGAGTCGAGCCTCCCGACGTCCCCGGTCCGCGAGGCGTCGTCCCTGGTCCCGTAGGCCACGATGATGCTCGCCAACTCCTCGTAAGGAGACCCCGGCAACCTGAACTGCCTCTCAGCCATAGACGGTCCTTCCCTATAACGCCCCTGCGGCATTATAGGGAAGGATGGGCGCCCGGCGAGGGGCGCCCGCTGGTGGCCGTTTCCCCTCTACGAGGATCTGGTGATCGCGACGACGGAGGGCTTGGGCACTTTGTCGCCGTCGTGGGGCCAGGTGCTCGTCGGCTCGTCTTTGTTCTCGGTCTCCTCGCCCGGGTGCTGGATGGCGAGGAACATGGTCTTCCCGTCGGGGGTAAAGGCCGGCCCGGTCAGCTCGCTCTCGACGGGGCCGCTGGCGAACTGCACGGGCTCCCCCTGCACGGCGTCGTTGGCGCCGCGCATCACGAACACCCCGTTGTTCTTGAAGGAGCTGTAGATCCCCTGGTTGTGATAGCTGGTAGAGATGTCGGTGACCATCCACAGGTTGTTGTCCCCGTCGAAGGCGAGGTTGTCCGGGCTGGAGAACCCGGTGTTGGGCCCGCCGGCGGCGAAGACCTCGAAGTTGAACTCCGTCGCCTCGGGGTTGCCGTCCTTCTCGTACATGCGGATGACCTGGCCGTGGAAGTTCCCGTGCAGCGCGTTGTTGGTGAGCGCCGCGTAGATGGTGCCGTCTTCGGGATGGACCTCGATGTCCTCGCAGCGGTCCATCGGGGTACCCAGAGGGGTCTCGGTCTCGGGGTCCACGAGCTTGGCGGCCTCGGGGGCGCGCACCAGGACGTCGGCCTGCCCCTTGAAGCCGTTGTCTTTGAAGATGGGGTTGTTCTCGTAGTCGAGGGCGACCCACCGGCCGTTGGCGAAGTCGGCGACGTAGAGCATCCCGTCGAAGAGCAGGCGGGAGCCCGCCTCCCGGCTCGGGCTGTCGGGCTTGAAGGTGCCCGAGGAGACGAACTTGTAGATGCACTCGTCCTCCTGGTCGTGGCCGGTGTAGGCGACGACCTTCCCGCCCTCGGAGACCCGGATGGCGACGTTCTCGTGCCTGAGACGCCCGAGCCAGGTGTGCTTGCGCGGGGTGAAGTCCTTGTCGAACGGGTCTATCTCGACCACCCAGCCGTAGTGCTCGGGGGGCTTGGCGCTGTCCGGGTCGTCGAGCCAGCGGTCGGTCTCGGCGAGCGCCTCGTCGTCGAATTGATCGTCGGTGGACTCGCCGTAGTAGTACTGGAAGTTCTCCTCGCAGGTGAGGACCGTCCTCCAGGGCGTCACGCCGCCGCTGCAGTTGGCGAGCGTCCCGATCACCTCGGTCGCCCCCTTTACCGCGTCGGACCCGGCGGCGGTCCCCGTGAGGACCATCGGCGTGGTGGCGTCTATGCGACGGTTGTAGTCCTCGTCATCGACGAACTTCCAGGTGCCGTTCTCCTTGCGCACCCGGATGACGGAGCCGCCGACCGCGGCCTTCTCCCTGGCTACCTGATCCTTGGTCTTCTTTGTCGCGTTGTCGGGGTCCGTGTAGTCCGAGACCCACTTGGGGTTCGTGTACTCGTGGTTGACCCACAGGAGGCCGTCCTCGCTGTTCGTGCCGCCCTGCAGGGCGTCGATGGGGAAGTACGCGACGTAGTCGTTGTTGTACCCGAAGTCCCTGTCCGCGGTGACCGGCTCCCCCCACCGGCGGATGATGTCGAACTTGAAGCCCTCGGGCAGGACCAGCTCGTCGGCGTCCGTCGGCTCTATGGGCTCGAAGGAGAGCCCGAAGGA
>JAUJMB010000191.1 GCA_030447045.1 Rubrobacteraceae bacterium
CTACGACGCCTCGGCGCTCGCCAACTTCGGCGAGGAGCCGGTGATGGTCGGCAAGTCCAACATGGACGAGTTCGCGATGGGCTCATCGACGGAGAACTCGGCCTACGGAGCCACCCGCAACCCGTGGGATACGGGCCGGGTGCCTGGCGGTTCTTCGGGCGGCTCGGCGGCGGCGGTGGCCGCGGGCGAGGGCTGGTGGGCGCTCGGGACGGACACGGGCGGGTCCGTCCGCCAGCCGGCGGCCCTCTGCGGCATCGTGGGCCTCAAGCCGACCTACGGGCGGGTCTCCCGGTACGGCCTCATTTCCTTCGGATCATCCCTCGACTGCATAGGCCCGATGACCCGCGACGTCCGCGACACCGCGCTGCTCCTGCAGGCCATAGCCGGCCACGACCCGCGCGACTCCACGAGCGCCAACGTCGAGGTCCCAGACTACCTGGCCGGCCTGGACGGCGGCGTCGAGGGCCTGCGCGTGGGCGTCGTCACGGAGCTCATGGACGAGCGCATAGACGCCGGCGTGCGCGAGGTGACGAGCCGGGTGGCCAAGGGGCTCGAGGCGGCGGGGGCCGAGGTGGGGGAGGTGAGCCTGCCACACGCCTACTACGCGCTGGAGGCCTACTACATTATCGCGCCGGCCGAGGTTTCCTCGAACCTGGCCCGCTTCGACGGGGTCCGGTACGGGCTCAGGGTTCCCGCCGACGGCGTGCACGAGATGTACCGGAGGACCAGGGAGAGGGGCTTCGGGGCGGAGGCGAAGCGCCGGATCATGCTCGGCACCTACGCGCTCTCCTCCGGCTACTACGACGCCTACTACGCCCAGGCCCAGAAGGTGCGCACAAAGATCATAGAGGACTTCCGCAACGCCTACGCCCGCTACGATGTGCTCGTCTCCCCGACCGCGCCCTCGGTGGCGTTCGAGATCGGGGCCAAAACAGACGACCCGCTCGCCATGTACCTCCAGGACATCTGCGCCGTCCCGGCGAGCCTCGCGGGCGTCCCGGCGATAAGCGTCCCCGGCGGCCTCTCCGAGGGCCTCCCCGTCGGCGTGCAGCTGATGGGCGACCACTTCACCGAGCCGATGCTCCTCCGCGCCGCCCGCGCCGCCGAAAGGGTCGCCGACTTCGCGTTCTCGCCCAGGCCGTAGCCTAGCCCCCGATCTCTGGCGGTATTTGACGCCGGGCCCCGGTGCTAGAATATTTCTTGGCAGGCGACGCGCGGCGGAGGGCTACTACTTTGCAGACGCAGGAGAGACGCACCTATCAGGCGGTAATAGGGCTTGAGTTCCACGTGCACCTGGCGACGAGGACAAAGATGTTCTGCGGCTGCCGGGTGACCTACGGGGAGCCGCCGAACACCCACACCTGCCCCGTGTGCCTCGGGCATCCCGGGGCCCTGCCCGTCGCCAACGAGAAGGCCATCGAGCTTGGGGTGATGGCGGGGCTCGCGCTGAACTGCGACGTCTCCGAGAGGGCCGTCTTCGCGCGCAAGAACTACTTCTATCCGGATCTTCCGAAGGGGTACCAGATCAGCCAGTTCGACGAGCCGATCTGCCTGGGCGGCTACCTGGACGTACCCTTGGGCGACGAGACCGTCAGGGTGGGCATAACGCGGCTGCACCTCGAGGAGGACGCGGCCAAGAACGTCCACGTCGGCACCTCGGGCCGGATGCACGGCTCGGTCGGCTCGCTCGTGGACTTTAACCGCGGCGGCACGCCGCTCATGGAGATCGTCACCGAGCCGGACATCCCCTCGCCCGAGGCCGCCCGCGCCACCGCGAACCACCTCAAGGACATCCTGCGCGCGATAGGGGTCTCCGAGGCGGACATGGAGAAGGGCCAGCTCCGCTGCGACGCCAACGTCTCCATCCGCAACCCCGACGGCTCCTTCGGCACCAAGACCGAGCTAAAGAACATGAACTCCTTCCGCTTTGTCGAGAAGGGCATAGCCCGCGAGCTCGAGCGGCAGCAGGAGATCCTGGCCGGCGGGGGCCGCATCGAGCAGACCACCCTCCACTACGACCCCGAGACCGACGAGGTCCACGAGCTGCGCTCCAAGGAGTTCGCCCACGACTACCGCTACTTCCCCGAGCCCGACCTTCTGCCACTGCAGTTGTCCGGGGCCTACGTGCGCGAGATCGGGGAGCGCATGCCCGAGCTGCCGGACGCGATGCGCGCCCGGTTCGAGGAGCAGTACGGCCTCTCCCGCTACGACGCCGGCGTCCTTGCGGCCGACCGGGACCTCGCGGCGTTCTACGAGAGGGTCGCCGCGGAGGTGGACCCGAAGCAGGCCTCTAACTGGATCTCGGGCGACTTCAGGGCGCTCCTGAACGAGGCCGGCACGGACGTCACCGGATCGAAGGTCACGCCGGACCTCATGGTCGAGCTGATCGGGCTCGTCGCGGAGGGCAAGGTCTCCCGCTCGGCCGCGAGGACGGTGCTCGCCGAGGTCTTCAGGACCGGCGACCGCCCGGCCGAGGTCGTCGAGCGCGAGGGCCTGGGCTCGGTGGAGACCGACGAGCTCGCGGGGGTGGTGGACGGCGTGATCTCCGCCAACCCGGACGAGGCCGAGCGCGTCCGGGGCGGCGACAAGAAGGTCGTCGGCTTCCTGATGGGCCAGGTCATGAAGGCCACCCGCGGCAACGCCGACGGCGGACGCGCCCGCGAGCTTCTCCTCCAGAGACTGAGCTCCTGAGTACCGCTTGAGCCCCCCGGCGCCCGCCGTCGGCATACCGCTCTTCGAGCCCTCAGCCTACCCTGACGCCGTCTCCGTCGCCGGCGCCGAGCCCGTCCCGCTGCGCCTGCCGGTGGCCCGCCCGCCCGGCGGGGTAGCCCTCGCGCGGGAGTGGACGGCGGACGTGGCCCAGGCCCTCTGTGCCGAATCGGGCCCCGACGCCCTGCTCCTCGCCTCCGACCGCCCGGAGGAGCTCTTCGGCATGCTCCTCGCCGCCGCCCGGCTCGACCTGCCCGCCGTCTGCGCCGCCCCGCCCGGAACCCCGCTCGCGGCCACGGTCGCGGCCCTCGGGTTCGGGCCTCTGTCCGAGGACGCGGCGAAGCTGGTTGCGGGGGTCGCCTCGGACGGCGGGCCGCGTCCTGGCGAACTGCTGGACAACTTCTCCCTCGCCAACGCGCTGCGCGCGGCCGTCGCGGCCGGGGGCGGCCCGGAGCTTTTGGTCCACCTCTGCGCCCTGGCGCGCGAGGCGGGCGTCGTGGGGTTCGCGCAGATGGTCCGGGTCCTCGCGCCAGAGACCCAAGCCTCCGACCCGGCCTGGACGCGGGAGCGCGGCGTGCCAGCCCTGCTCGCCTCCCTCGGCGACGGCCTCCACGACGTCCCCACCGTCGCCGGGCGCCTGAGGGAGGGGTTACCTCCGGTCCCCGGAGTGCCGGAGGAGGACCATCGCCTCCTCTTTGTCCGGGCCCGGGCCTCCGGTGCCGAGGTCGTCTGCCGCGTCCCCGCCGGGTCCGGGGACGTCGCCGGCGAGTGCCGCGTCTTCGGCTCGGAGGAGGCGGCCGTGAGGGCGGTGAAGGCGGGGGACGCGCCGGATGGGGCCGTGCTGGTGGTCGACGGCTGCGGTCCTCGCGGGGGACCGGGGCTGCTCAGGCTCGACGCGCTCGGGGCGGC
>JAUJMB010000192.1 GCA_030447045.1 Rubrobacteraceae bacterium
ATCATCCTGGGCTCCGGCGCCGTCGGGGTCGAGTTCGCGAGCATGTACAAGGACTTCGGCACCGAGGTGACCATCGTCGAGATCCTGGACCGCCTCGTCCCGCTCGAGGACCCGGAGATCTCCGATGCCCTCCAGAAGAGTTTCGAGAAGCGCGGCATCAACGTGATGACGGGCACCAAGGCCGACCCCCAGAGCCTCGAGAAGACCGACTCGGGCGTCAAGATCAAGATAGCCTCCGCCGACGCCGGCGAGAAGGAGGAGACCGAGGGCGAGGGCGGCTCCTACGGCGGCGAGGACCCGCCGATAGGAGAGGCGGACGGCGGGGACACGCTAGAGGCCGAGGCCCTGCTCGTCGCGGTTGGGCGCAAGACCGTCATCGAGGACCTCAACCTCGACGTTACCGACGTGGAGGTGAACGAGCGCGGGATCATCCAGGTCGACGGCTACGGCCAGACGGCCCACGATGGCATCTACGCCGCTGGCGACGTCATAGGCGGCTACTGGCTCGCCCACGAGGCCGGCCACGAGGGCATCATCGCCGCCGAGCACATGGCTGGCAAGGACCCGATGCCGATGGACCGGAGCCTCGTCCCGCGCGTCACGTTCTGCCGGCCCGAGATAGCGTCCTTCGGCCTCACCAAGGCGCAGGCCGAGGAGGAGGGCTACGAGGCCAAGGAGGCCAAGTTCCCCTTCCAGGCCATCGGCAAGGCGCTCATCGAGGGCGAGCCCAACGGCTTCTTCAAGATCGTCACCGACGCCGAGACGGACATGATCCTCGGCATGCACGCCATAGGCCCCAAGGTGACCGACCTCATAACCGAGGGCGTCTTCGCCAAGCTCGTCGAGGGCACGCCGGAGGAGATCAGCATGACCGTCCACCCCCACCCGAGCCTCTCGGAGGTGGTCGGCGAGGCCGCGATGGCCGCCGAAGGACACCCGATTCATTTCTAGCCCTCAGCCGTCACCTTTCAGCAGGGGCCGCCGCGCGCGGCCCCTCTTCTTTGACTTGACCGCGGAGTTCTTCTACAAGGATCCGAACGCCCCGCGGCCCAACCGGCCGATCGGGGTGGGGGTCCTCGCCCTGATCGAACGCGACGGCACCCTGCTCATGGAGCGGCGGAGCGACTGCGGGCGGTGGGGTCTGGTCGGTGGCGCGGTCGAGGTGGAGGAGTCGCTGGAGAGTGCCTTGCGGCGCGAGACGCTGGAGGAGACGGGGCTCGTCGTTACGGGCGAGGAGCTTTTCGCCGTGTTCCCGGGGCCTTCGCGCGTCGTCCGCTACCCGGACGGCAACGTGGTACGGCTGCTGACGTTCGTGTACAGGGCAGAAGTCGAGGACTTCGGGGCGCTGCGGCGCAGCGACGAGTCCGAGGAGCTGCGGTTCTTCCGGCGGGATGAGCTCAGAGGGCTCGACGTCATAGAGACCTCGAGGCCCATCCTCGCCGCCTACCTCGACCCGCCACGAGAACTCTTCTTGGAATAAGACGGACCGGTACGGGGGGGTCGCCATGGGTACCGGTCCGACCAAATGAGCTGAAAGCTGACGGCTGATAGCCCTTCGCGTGGTTCGCGCAGCGAACCGCCAGCGTGCGGCTTCACGGCGAGGGCCGCCGGTTCGGATAGAATACGGGCCCTAGGGGTATCCGACACACGAAAGAGGCGAACCGTGGCCCGCAGACAGATCAACGTCAAGGTCCTTGAGAACGGCACGAAGACCTTCGAGGTGCGCCACCGCTGGGAGGACAGGCCCGTCGCCCCGCCGCCGGATGGCACGCCCGTGGAGTACCTGCCCTTCAGGCAGCAGGTCAGGGGCGCGCCGGGGCTGCACGGCCGCCCGGAGTGGCTGAAGGCGAAGGTCCCCGACGGCGAGGTCTATAGGGACATCAAGGAGACCATGCGCGGGCTGAACCTGCACACGGTCTGCGAGGAGGCCCGCTGCCCGAACATCGGGGAGTGCTGGAACAACAGGACCGCGACGTTCATGATCTTGGGCAACGTCTGCACGAGGAGCTGCGGCTTCTGCGCCGTCCTCACGGGCAAGCCGACCGAGCTCGACCTCGACGAGCCCCACCGCGTCGCCGACGCCGCGAAGAAGATGGGCCTCGAGCACGCCGTCATCACGAGCGTCAACCGCGACGAGCTCGCCGACGGCGGAGCCTCGATCTTCGCGGCCGTGATCCGGGAGATCAGGGAGCAGGTCCCCGGCTGCGCCGTCGAGGTCCTCACCCCCGACTTCAAGGGCAACCGCGACGCGATCCGGACGGTAATAGACGCCGCGCCGAGCACGTTCAACCACAACATCGAGACGGTCCCGCGCCTCTACCCGGCCGTTAGGCCGCAGGCGAAGTTCGGACGGTCCCTCGAGGTGCTCCGCTACGCCAAGGAGCTGAACCCGGACGGGCTGACGAAGAGCGGGTTCATGGTGGGCCTCGGCGAGGTGGAGGAGGAGATCCACCAGACCATGCGGGACCTCAGGGACCACGACGTGGACATCCTGACCATCGGCCAGTACCTGCGCCCGTCGGAGAACCACCTGCCGATGAGCCGCTACTACAGGCCCAAGGAGTTCGCGGACCTGCGCAAGTACGGCTTCTCTTTGGGCTTCAGGCACGTCGAGAGCGGGCCGCTCGTGCGCTCCTCGTACCACGCCCACGAGCAGACCACGGACGCCCGCCGCGGCGTGCTGGGGGCGAAGGCCTAGAGGAAGGGACCGGAAGGCCGTGATCTCGACGGACCTCACGCGCCTGCTCGGCGTCCGCCACCCCATCGTCTCAGCCCCTATGGCCGGATGGTCGGGCGGAGAGCTGGCCGGCGCCGTGAGCGCCGCGGGGGCCTTCGGCATGATAGGTGTCGGCAGCGCCACGCCCGCGGACTGGATCTCTGGACAGGCGGAGATCGCCCGGGCGCGCGGCCCCTTCGGCGTAGGCCTGATGAGCTGGGCCCTGGAGAGACGTCCTGAACTCCTGGACGCCGTCCTGGCCGAAGGGCCTGCCGCCGTCTCGCTCTCCTTCGGCGACCCGGCGCCTTACGTCGAGCGGGTGCGAGAGGCGGGCGCGTTGGTGATGAGCCAGGTCCAGGACGCGGAGAAGGCGGAGAGGGCTATAGAGGCCGGCGTAGATGTACTGGTTGCCCAGGGCACGGACGCCGGTGGTCACACGGGCAGGGTCGGCACCATGCCGCTCCTGCAAAGAGTCCTGGAGATCGGGGAGAGTGCCGGGAGGCCGGTGCTCGCGGCCGGCGGCATCGGGACCGGGCGCGGTGTGGCGGGCGTGCTCGCGATGGGCGCCTCTGGCGCCTGGATCGGCACGCGCTTCTGCGCCACCGCCGAATCCACGGGGACCGACGGGGCCAAGCGCCTCATCCTCGGGGCCGACGAGACCGCCACGGTCCACACCCGCGTCTTCGACCTCGTCCAGAACATCCCGTGGCCCGAGGAGTTCGCCGGAAGGGCGATCCGCAACTCCTTCTCCGAACGCTGGCACGGCCGAGAGGCCCAACTCGAAGAGCAACGCTCCTCCGTTAGCTCCGAGTTTGAGGCAACGCGTGGGGACTACGCCGAAGATTTCGTCTACGCCGGGCAGGCCGCGGGCCTCGTGGAGGACATACCATCAGCCGGAGA
>JAUJMB010000193.1 GCA_030447045.1 Rubrobacteraceae bacterium
GGCACGAACGGGTAGACGCCCTTGTCGTCGGCGATACCTAGGTTCGGGGCGAAGACGGCCTCGACCTTGCCGGCTACCTGGCTCTCGACGAGGCCCGGCAGGTCGTCGTAGATCCTGCCGTCCTCGATGCGCTCGTAGATCACGTCGATGCGGCGCCCGCTCTCCTTGTGTACCAGATAGCCCTCTCCGTCCAGCCCGACATCGTGGCGCCCGGCGAGGATGGCCCCATGCTCCCTGGCGAACACGTTGTGGTCGAGAAAGTACTGGTCCTCGTAGCCGGTCGAGAGGATGGCGATGGTCGGATCTTCTTTGGATGAAGCCGCCCGTAAGACCTCGCCGAAGCGTTCCATCATGCCGTCCAGCGGCCTGACGCCGAGCGCCGCGTAGGATTCGGGCAGCACCTCGGCCGTGCGCGCCCGCAAGAGGTGCATGGGCTCCAGGCCTACCGGCATCTTGGCGTTGTCCTCGATGATGAGGTACTCCCAGTCGGCGGCGCTACCGGATCGCACCGCTACCACGTCGAAGCCCATCTGCCGGTTCGGCACGCCCCCGAACCTCGTCCGGATGGACCGGTCGTAGAGGGCGCTGCTCTCCACTATCTCCGCCGGGACTACCTCGTCCTTGCCCCCCTCCAGCCGCCGCAGCCACTCGTTGATGGCGAGCATGCGCTGGGTAAGCCCCCGCTCCAGCACCTCCCACCCGACGGCGGGCAAGAGGCGCGGCACGTAGTCCACGGGGTAGGTCTTGTCCTCCCCGTCCGAGATGCCGAGGTCCCGCTGCACGCCGAGCAGCCGCTCGTGGGCGAGTCCTACCCTCCGCTTCCACTCCCCGGGTCCCATCCGGGCCATCTCCTCCAGCACGGGCCCGTAGTGGGAGAGAGGCTCACCGTCTTCCCCGAACACCTCGTTGGGACCCGACAGTCCGCGCTCGAACTTTATGGAGCGATCAGCCATCAGCATTCAGCTTCTTGTCGAGCAGAGTTGCCCCCACCGAAGATGCCGGTTTCATCTAGGAGATAGTAACGGTTCCATCGGTTGAACGCTCCCGTCCGGCCTCTGATGAGGGCTGATCGCTGAAAGCTGACCGCTCTTACCCGAACACGCCGACCAGGGCGCAGGGCAGGCCGAGCATAAAAGAGAGCGAGAAGGTTATGGCGAAGAACACGTTGTGCTCGGAGACGTAGGAGTAGAGGCGCTTGTAGTGGAGCATCAGGAGGGCCGAGGGGACGGCGATGCCCGTCATCAAGACCGCCATCACGCGGACGGTGTTGAGCGTTCCTATTCGGTCGCTCACCCTCGGGTTGAGCAGGAGGAGCCCGAACCAGTCGGCCGTGAGCATCAGGGAGACGCAGAAGACCACGAGCAGGCCGACGAACACGGGGCGCGGAAAGAGCGGCCCGTAGACCGGCGCGTCGGGGCGCCCGTCGTCTTCGTCGAGAAGTTTCTTTGGGGGTCCGCCGAGGAGTTTCGGCCACTTGTTCGAGTTCTTCATGGCCGGGTAATGGTAGCGCATGTTCTCCGAGAACGCCGCCCCTAACTTCTGACGAAGCCCCCCTCGGAGTGGATGGTCTGGCCCGTGATCCAGGCGGCCTCAGCTCCCGCCAGAAACGCCACGAGACGCGCCGCGTCCTCCGGCTGCCCGAGCCTGCCGGACGGAAACTTCGGCAGCAGCTCGCGCTTCAATTCCTCAGAGATCCAGCCGGTGTCCGTGGGACCGGGGTTGACGGCGTTGACGGTGATGCCCTTGTGCCCGACCCCGGCCGCGAGGGACTTCGTGAACGCCTCGATGGCCCCCTTGGTCATGCCGTAGGCCAGCTCGTCCTCCATGGGCCCGAGCGACTGGCCAGAGCTGAAGTTGACGATCCTGCCGCCGGGACCGCCGGGATACCGCCGCGTAAAGAGGACCGACAACAGCGCCATCGCCCGCACGTTGACGGCGTAGTGCGCGTCGAGGGTCCGGGCGTCGAGCCCCTCGTAACCGTCGCGCGTCGAGTAGGCGGCGGCGTTGACGAGGATCGACGGGACACCGAGCCTCTCTTCCACGGCGTCGAGCAGCACCCCCGGGGATCCGGACAGGGAGAGGTCGACCTCGACGGCCTCGGCCCTGACGCCCGCGTCTCTGAGCTCCCCGACCAGCCTGCGGGGCTCGTCTTCGTCAGGGTCCCACGGCATCCCGCGGTCGTAGGGCTTCCAGTAGGAGAGCGCGACGTCCGCGCCGCGGGCGGCGAGCGCCCGGCAGACCGCCGAGCCTATGCCGCGCCGCCTCCCCACGCCGGTGACGACGGCAACGCGCCCGCGCAACTCCTCCGAACGGACGAAAGGTTCGAGTGTGCTCCGCGCAGGAGGTTCCTTCGGGCGGTCTCGGGCTTCGGGCATGTCTGCTCCTCGTGGTAACGCCGGCCTGCGGATCGGAACGTGGTCGCGGGCCGTCGATGGTCCGAGAACCTGCGCCGACGCGTCGCCCGCGGCCGGAAAGTAACACGGCCGAGGACGCGGCTCAAGATGGGCCGGGGGCGGGTTTCAAACCCGCTCCTACGATCGGTGGAGGTAAGAGGCCGGTTCTCAGACGTTCGGGGCCCGGTGCCCGTTGGCGCGGCCGGCGGCGTCGTGGAGGGCTTCCAGGGAATCTGCGGAGTTCATGCCGGAGGCCCGCAGGAGGTCCACGGCGGTCGACCGGATCTGGCCGACCATCATGCTGGTCTGGAGGTCGCTGCGCTCCTGGAGCACGGCGGTCGCCTCCTCGGCCGCCTCGAGCGCGAGCCGGCGCGTGTCGAGCGGGTGCTCGGGCTCCTCAATGTAAGCGGCGAGCGCCTCCACGGCGCGGGCGAGGTCGAGGATCGTGTCCGAGAGCTCCTCGGGGGCCTCCGTGCCCTCGCGCACCATGGTCACCGCGGCCCGCGCCAGCACCCTGACGTTGCGGACGGCGAGGTCGAGCTGGTCGGCGGCGGTGGCGTAGAACCCGAGCTGCCCGAGCGCCCGGCGTCGGGACGGCGAGAGCTTGGCGGTGTCGTACCCGGCGCCGAGGGCCTCCCTGAAGACGCCAACCCGCGCGTCGGTCTCCCGCGCCCTCTGCAGGGCGTGCTCGGCCATCTCCAGGTTCCCGGCCTGCAACGCCGCCGCCGTCTCCCTCAAAGCCTCGACGAGGTCGGCGAAGATCGGGTGCGCCGCGCGCTCCACGATCTCCCGCGGGTCGCTCGGGAAGACGGCGCGCACGCCGAGGGCCACCGCGGCCCCGAGAAGGGCGTCCACGAAGCGGTCCGGCGACCAGCCGGAGGTCGTGGGGTCCAGCATCACCGTGAAGAGCGCCGTAACGCCAGCCTCCGAGACGAGCATCGGCCCGCCCCCGAGCAGCCACGCCACGGCCATCGCCAGGGCTATGACCACCCCTATCTGGACGGTCCCCGTCCCGATGATCCTCACGAGCACGTCGGCCACCGCGAGCCCGCACGCGACCCCGAAGACCAGCTCGAGCACGCGACGCCCCTCCTGCCCGACCACCACGCCGAGCGAGATCACCGCCGCTATCGCCGCGAAGAAGGGACGCTCGTGCCCGAGCACCGCGGACGCGAGAAACCACGCCAGGCTCGCCGCCACCGCCGTCTGCACGATGGGCA
>JAUJMB010000039.1 GCA_030447045.1 Rubrobacteraceae bacterium
GGGGTGCCGCTCGTGTGCGTGCGGCCGGCGGGGGCCCCAGCTCCGTTGCCGGTCGTCGTGATCTACCACCGCTTCTCCGGCCGCAACACGGACGACCTGCTCCGCCTCGCCCTCCCCCTGGCCGACTCGGGGGTCGCCGCCGTCCTCCCGGAGGCCGCCCTCCACGGCGAACGCGCCCCCCAGGACTTTGACGGTCGCCTCGCCGAGGACCGCGACGGCCTCTTCACGGACGTCCTGGACGGCACGGTAGACGAGGCCGGCGGGGTGCTCGCCTGGGTGGACGGGCGCGAGGATCTGGACGCCTCCCGCATCGGGGTGGTCGGCACCTCGATGGGCGGGGCGGTGGCCCTGGCCGTCTCGTGCGGCGACCACTCGCCGGCCGCGAAGGTCGCCGTGGCCCTGATGCCGGCCACCCCTGGCCCCGGAAGCTCCATTCGTCAGGAGGCGGCCTACTCGCCCGAGCCGGGGCGGTGCTTCCCGACGGCGCTCATGATCGTCCACGGCACCGAAGACCGCACGACCCCCTACCCGAACGCCCGCTCCTTCTACGACGACCTCGTCCCCCACTACTCGGACGCCCCGGAGCGCCTCCGCTTCGTGGACATGCCCGGCGAGGACCACCGCGTCGGGGCGTACTGGATTGAGGAGACGCTCTCGTGGCTTGGAAGGTTTCTTTAGAGGCTTCAGGCTACAGGTTTCAGGCGTCAGGGGACGGGAACGGAGCCTTTACGGCTATCCGTTGCGATATGGTTCGCCGTCCGCGACGCCCGTTGCGACAGGGAACGCTGCGCCGAAAGGCCTGATGCCTGCGGCCTGAAACCTGTAGCCTTCTACTCCGGCCCGACGGCGTCTCCGGGCGTGGATACCGGCTCCAGCAGGCCTATCTCGGAGGCCACGTGGGCTATGAGGCGCCCGCCGGCCATGGCTTCGGTGAGGCCGTCGACGTCGGGCCAGTGCTCCTCGGGCTCGGTGGTGGCGTAGCGGGAGACGAGGTCGTAGGCCGCCAGGGTGCCGGTGCCGAGGCGGGGACGGCCCCGGAGCTCGACGGCCCGGGCGGCGACGGTCAACTCTAGGGCGGCTATGCGGCGGGCTATTGCTACCAGCTCCTCGGTCTTGCGGACCCCTAAGGGTGCCATGCTGGCGTGGTCTTCGACGCCCTCGGCGATCTGTCCGCGGTAGTCCAGGGAGACGGGGTTGGCGAGCACGCGGGCTTCGGCCGCGAGCGAGGCAGAGGTGTAGCCTAGAGGACGCAGGCCTTCGTCGCCGTCGCGGGCGGCGAGGCCCGTGGGGAGACCCGAGAACTGGCTCCAGAGGTGCTTCTGGATGCGCTCGTTTGCGAGGTGGACGACCTGGGCGACGGCGACGCGCAGGAGGTCGAAGGCGACGGCGAGGGCCACGACGTCGAAGTTGCCGACGGAGATGATGGAGCGGTCCTCTATGAGGACGAGCGGGTTGTCGCCCGCCGAGTTGATCTCGACCTCCATCGTCCCCCTGGCGTAGGCGTGCGCGTCGTAGCAGGCCCCGTGCGTCTGCGGCACGCACCGGAAGGAGAGCGGGTCCTGCAGGTTCCTCGCCGCCCCGGGCCGCCACAGGTAGCTGTCCGCGAGCAGCTCCCGCAGCCTCTCAGACGCCCGCGCCTGCCCCGGGTGCGGACGCAGCCGCGCCGCCTCCGGGTGCACGGTGGAGAGGTTCCCGCCGAACGCCTCGAAGGAGAGCGCCGCCGTTATGTCGAAGACGTCGAGCAGGTCCGCCACGTCCGAGAGGACGAGCGAGCCGTGGCCCATCGTGATCCCGTTGGCGCTTATGAGGGCGAGGCCCTCCTTCGCCTTTAGCCGGACGGGCTCCAGGCCGGCCGCCCGCAGCGCCTCGGCCCCGGCCATGCGCTCTCCCCTGTAGTCCGCCTCGCCGCGGCCGATGAGGACCTGCCCGATCTCCGCCATCTCCGCAAGATCCGCCTGCCCCACCGACCCCCCGAGCCGCACGACCGGATGCACCCCCGCGTTGAGCGCGTCCACGAAGGCGGCGAGAAGCTCGGTCCTGACCCCGACCCCGCCTTTGGCCATCCCGTTGACCCGCGTGACCATCATCGCCCGCACCACCTCGGGGCTGACCTCGGCCCCCTGGTGCGTCGTGTGCCGGCTGACGAGCGTCGCGGAGAACTGCTCCAGGTGCTCGAACGGCACCCGGTAGCGCGAGAGAGAGCCAACCCCCGTGTTCATCCCGTAGACGGGGTCGCCCCGCTCCAGGACGTGCTCGACGACCCCCCGCGCCCGCCGCACCCGCCCGAGCGCCTCTTCGGAGACGGCAACCCGCGCCCCCCGCCGCGCCACCCGCACGACCTCCTCGATAAACAGGTCATCCCCGGTGAGCGCCACCGTGCCGCCCGTTACTAGGGGGTCCAAGCCACCAACCCCCTCACGCCCCGTCCATCTGAATGTATCGATTCTCTATTGCGCATACACCGCAGCAATCTGTATAATTCTATTCATGCAGTCTAGCAAACGTGGTGGGTCGTGAACAGGGCGGGGCCCCGATAATGGTCTCGTTTCCGGCCGGGAACGGTCCGGGGCGCGTGCCTGATCTCTTCGAGGGGGGTAGGCTCTCCCCCACGCAGCGGCGGGTGGCGCGGTACGTGGCGGACCACCCGCGGGAGGCGCCGTTCCTCTCCAGCGTGGAGCTCGCTTCGAGGGCCGGGGTGAGCCAGCCGACGGTGACCCGGCTCGCCGTGGCGCTCGGGTACGGGGGCTACGGTGAGTTCCAGAGGGACCTGCGGCGCGTGGTGCTCGGCGCTGCGGAGGAGGCGGGGGGCAACAAGTTCCAGGCGGCGGTCGACGAGGAGATAGGCAACCTCCGCGCCCTGCGGGCATCCCTGGGGGACGACGGGACGGTGGCCTGGCTCGGGCGGGAGCTCGCGTCGTCGGTGCCGCTCGTCGTGGTGGGCCTCAGGGCCAGCGCGCCGCTCGCCGGCTTTTTCTCCTACTTCGCGGAGAAGCTGCACCCGGACGTCAGGGCGATAACTGACGGCGGCAGCGCCGGCACGGACCGGCTCTCGCAGGCCCGCCGGACGGGGGCCGGGTGGGCGCTGTGCTTCGTCATGCCCCGCTACCCCCGGGAGACGCTGGCGATGATGCGATACGCGGGGGAACTGGGCATGCGGGTCGCCGCCGTGAGCGACAGGGCGGGCGGCCCGGTCTCGGAGGT
Source organism: Rubrobacteraceae bacterium (assembly GCA_030447045.1). The sequence goes on from JAUJMB010000039.1 coordinate 3,202, forward strand.
GGCCGAGGTCGTGCTTCCGGCTGGCGTGGGTACCAGGCTCGTCTTCGACTCTCAGACGGCGGCGATGGCGCTCTCGGCGGCCCTGATCGAGGCTCTCTCGGACGCCGCCCCGGAGAGGGCGCAGGCCAACCTCGAGGACTTCGAGAACCGCGCCCAGAGCCTCGGGTGGTTCGCCGAATGACCCCAGACGTCGGCAGGGTCCTCGAACGGATCGAGGAGCTCTTCGTCCTCGCGCCCGGGGAAAACGGCGGCGCGACGCGTCCCGCGTTCTCCGAGGTCGAGGCCCGCGCGATGCGCAGGGTGGCCGGCTGGGCGCGCGAGGCGGGCCTCGAAGCGGCGGTCGACCCCCACGGCAACCTCTGGTGCCTGCCGCCGGGCGACGCTCCCTGTGTCACGGGTGGATCCCACCTAGACACCGTGCCGGACGGCGGCAGGTACGACGGACCTTTGGGCACCGTACTCGCCGTCGAGGCCGCGGCACGGGGCGGCGGGAGAGGCGGGGTCCTCGTCTGCGCCGCCGAGGAGGCCTCACGCTTCGGGGCGGGCACCTTGGGGTCCCGCGCCATGACCGGGAAGCTCTCCGACGGGGACCTCTCGCTGTTGCGGGATGCGGAGGGCCGGGACGCCCTCTCGGCGCGCTCGGCGTACCTCGACGCCCTGGAGGACCTTCCGCGGCTGGAGCGGTCGCCGCTGGAGAGGATCTCCTCCCACGTCGAGGTCCACATCGAGCAGCGCGCCGACCTGCGCGAGAGGGGCCTCTCCCTCGGCGTGGCGACCGCCGTCGCGGGCCCGGTACGCCACGGGCTGCGTTTCTTCGGGCAGGTCGCCCACGCGGGCGAGACGCCAGCCGCCCGCCGCCGCGACGCCCTCTGCGCCGCCGCCGAGGCCGTGCTTATGGCCGAGAGGCTTGGCCGCGAACACGCCCCGGAGGTCACCGCGACGGCCGGAACCCTCGAGATCCGCCCGAACTCCCTCACGAGCATCCCCGGCGAGGCCGAGGTCGGGGTGGACATAAGGGGGGTTCGGCCCGGGGGGGCGCGGCTCCTGCTCGGGGAGCTGCTGGACGGTGCGCGGGAGGCCGCGGGGAGGCGCGGCGTTCGTCTCGATGACCGCCCCCTCTCGGCGTCCGAGCCGACGGAGATGGATGGGGCTATGGTGGCGTCCGTCGAGGAGGCCTGCGCGCGTCTGGGCGTGCCGTGCGGCCGGTGCGTCAGCTTCGCCGGGCACGACGCCCAGCACATCGCGGCGGTGGCGCCGGCGGCGCTCGTCTTCGTGGCCTCCGAGAACGGGGTGAGCCACGCGCCCGGGGAGGCGGTCGGGGAGGGGGACGTGGCGGCGGCCCTGGCGGTGCTCTGCGCGCTCGCGGAGGGTCTGCACCGGGAGAGAGCTCCGCAGGCGCTTCGGGGGCGCGGGTGAGATCCGCGGTCCGTCGGGTCCGGGTTGACGGCATGGAGGACCCGGCGGCGGTCGTGGCGGTCGCGCGGTTCGGGGCAACGGTGGAGGTCGGCGATGAGGCGCGCGGGCGCGTCCGGGCGGCGCGGCGGCACGTCGAGAGGATCTCCTCCGGCGGCCGCGCGGTCTACGGCGTGAACACGGGCTTCGGGGCGCTGGCGAACACGCGCATCGCACCAGAGGCCGGGCGCGAGCTGCAGCGCTCCCTGCTCCTGAGCCACGCGGCCGGGGTGGGCCAGTTCGTCGAGCCCGAGGTCGTGCGGGGGATGATGGCCGTCCGGGTGAAGACCCTGGCGATGGGGCTCTCCGGCGTTCGCGTAGAGCTGGTGGACGCCCTTGCGGCCATGCTGAACGCCGGCGTGGTACCCGCCGTCCCCGAGCACGGCTCGCTCGGCGCCAGCGGCGACCTGGCGCCGCTGGCCCACGTAGGGCTGTGCCTCTGCGGCGAGGGCTGGGCGCTCGAAGACGGGGAGGCGGTCCCGGCGGCGGAGGCGCTCTCGGGGCGAGGCCTCGAGCCGTTCGTGCTGCGGGAGAAGGAGGGGCTCTCCCTCGTAAACGGCACGGACGGGATGCTGGCGATGCTCGTCCTCGCGCTCGAAGATTTCGGCCTCCTGCTGGACACGGCCGACCTGGCGACGGCCATGAGCGTCGAGGCGGCCTTCGGGACGGACCGCGTCTTCGGTGAGGAGCTCCACGCGCTGAGGCCCCACCCCGGTCAGGCGGAGAGCGCGAGGAACATCTCAGGGATGCTCTCTGGGAGCGGCATCGTCTCGTCCCACCAGGCCTCGGACCACCTCGTCCAGGACCCCTACTCCCTGCGCTGCGCCCCCGTGGTGGGCGGGGCGGCCAGGGACACGCTGGGGTTCGCCAGGGTGGTCGCCGAGAGGGAGTTGCGTTCCGTCACGGACAACCCCGTGATTTTGCCCGACGGGCGGGTAGAGAGCGCGGGTAATTTTCACGGAGAGCCGCTCGCCCTGCCGCTCGATTTCCTCGCGATCGCGGCCTCCGAGGTGGGCGCTATCTCGGAGCGCAGGATCGACCGCCTCCTCGATCCCTCCCGCTCCCAGGGCCTGCCGGCCTTCCTCGCCCCGGATCCCGGCGTCAACTCGGGGTTCATGATCGCCCACTACACCGCCGCCGCCCTCGCCGAGGAGAACCGCCGCCTCGCGAACCCGGCCAGCACGGGCTCGCTCCCCACCTCGGCCATGCAAGAAGACCACAACTCCATGGGCTGGAGCGCCGGCCGCAAGCTCCGCCAGGTGCTCGCCAACCTCTCGCGCATCCTGGCCGCCGAGCTCCTGTGCGCCGCCCAGGCGATAGAGCTCCGCGCCCCGCTCAGACCCGCCCCGGCCACCCGCGCCGCCGTCGAGAAGATAAGGGAGCGCGTCCCCTTCACCGCGCGGGACCGCTTCCTGGCCCCCGACCTGAAGGCGATGCAAAACCTCGTCGAGTCGGGGGAGGCGGTAAGGGCCGCCATGGAGATTACAGAGAGTGGACGAGCCGCAAGGAGGAAGCCGTGACGGACGTCGAGAAGGCCCAGACCATCCGCGCCCCTCGGGGGAAGGAGCTCACGTGCAAGGGCTGGCACCAGGAGGCCGCCCTCAGGATGCTAATGAACAACCTCGACCCCGAGGTCGCCGAGCGCCCGGAGGACCTCGTCGTCTACGGGGGAACCGGCAAGGCTGCGAGAGACTGGGGGTCCTTCTGGGCGATAGTCTCCACGCTGCAGGGCCTGGGCGACGACGAGACGCTGCTCGTGCAGTCGGGCAAGCCCGTGGCGGTCTTCAGGACGCACCCGTGGGCGCCGCGCGTCCTGATCGCCAACGGGCTCCTCGTGCCCGAGTGGGCCGACTGGAAGACCTTCAGGGAGCTGGAGAGGGCCGGCCTCACGATGTACGGCCAGATGACCGCGGGCTCCTGGATCTACATCGGCACCCAGGGCATCCTCCAGGGTACCTACGAGACCTTCGCCGCCGTGGCCGAGAAGCGCTTCGGCGGCTCCCTGAAGGGTACGATCTCCCTGACCGCCGGCCTCGGCGGGATGGGCGGCGCCCAGCCGCTCGCCATCACCATGAACGGGGGCGTAGCCCTGTGCGTGGAGGTGGACGAGGCCAGGATCGAACGCCGCATCGAGCACCGCTACCTCGACGAACGCGTCGACGACCTAGACGCCGCGATAGAGCGAGCAGAGGAAGCGAAAAGGAACGGCGAGCCCCTCTCCATCGGCATCCCCGGTAACGCCGCGGACGTCTTCCCCGCCCTCCTCGAACGCGGCTTCACCCCCGACGTCGTCACGGACCAGACCTCGGCCCACGACCCCCTCGTCGGCTACGTCCCCGCCGGCTACGATCTCACATCAGCGGCCGAACTGCGCGAGGCCGACCCGGAGCGCTACATCGGGGAGTCCCGCCGCTCGATGGCCCGCCACTGCGCGGCGATGGTCGGTTTCATGGACCGCGGCGCCGAGGTCTTCGACTACGGCAATAGCCTGCGCGGCGAAGCGAAGCTCGGCGGGTACGAGGGGGCGTACCGCTACCCCGGCTTCGTGCCCGCGTACATCCGGCCGCTCTTCTGTGAGGGCAAGGGGCCTTTCAGGTGGGCGGCCCTCTCGGGAGATTCGGCCGACATAGCGGCGACCGACGACGCGATGCTCGAGCTCTTCCCCGAAGACGAGCGGCTCTCGCGCTGGATCCGCGAGGCCCGCGAGAAGGTCCACTTCCAGGGCCTCCCCTCCCGCATCTGCTGGCTCGGCGCGGGCGAACGCCACCGCGCCGGCCTCCGCTTCAACGAGCTCGTCGCCGACGGCACCATAAGCGCCCCCATCGTTATAGGGCGTGATCACCTCGACACCGGCAGCGTCGCCTCCCCCTACCGCGAGACCGAAGCCATGAAGGACGGCTCGGACGCCATAGCCGACTGGCCGATACTGAACGCGATGCTCGCCACCGCTGGCGGCGCGAGCTGGGTCGCCGTCCACCACGGCGGCGGCGTCGGCATCGGCCGCTCCATCCACGCCGGCGCCCAGGTCCTCGCCGACGGCACCGAGGACGGCGCTGCGAGGCTCCGGCGCGTCCTCTTCAACGACCCCGGCATCGGTGTCGTCCGTCACGCCGACGCCGGCTACGAGACGGCCCAGGCGGCCGCCAGGCGCCTGGGGATACAGATGCCGATGATGGATGGGTGAGGCGTCGAGCTTCGGGCTTCACAAAGCGGATTTGGTACGTAAAGGACATATGTCCGCTATTTATTGTCGGCTGGTCCAACCATGAGGAAGACGCTGCTGCCGGACCTTGTGTTGGACGTGGGCGGGGCGCATGCCGGGATCGGGGTGACGGTCGAGGGCGGGGCCGTCGTGGGGATCGGGCCGGCCTCGGATGGGGAGCGGCTGGTGGGCCGGGCGTTGATGCCCGGCTTCGTGAACGACCATAGCCACGCGTTTCAGCGTGGGTTGCGGGGGGAGGTGGAGCGGCTGAATCCCGAGCACCCCCGCGACGATTTCTGGACGTGGCGCGAGAGGATGTACGCGCTGGCGGAGGAGCTGGACCCGGCTTTGATGCGGGAGGCCGGGCGGCGATGCTACGCGGAGATGCTCTCGGCCGGGTACACGGGCGTGACGGAGTTCCACTACGTCCACCACCATCCAGACGGGACTCCCTACAAAGACCCGAACGCGATGGCGAAGGCTTTGCTCGCGGCGGCGGAGGATGCCGGAATCCGGTTGCTGCTGCTCCCCGTCGCCTATTTACGCGGCGGCGTTCCCCGGTTCCGGGACGCGGAACTCGAGGGTTTCCTGGCGCGGGTAGAGGAGTTGCGGAGGGAAGCGGAGGCACGCCCGCTCGTGGAGATAGGGGTGGCGGCGCACAGCGTCAGGGCGGTGCCGCGGGGCTGGTTGGAGGGGTTGGCCGGATACGCCCACGCCAACGGTCTCGCGCTCCATATCCACGCGGACGAGCAGCCGGGCGAGATCGAGGGGTGCGTGGAGGAGCACGGGATGAGGCCCGTAGAGCTTCTCGCGGCGGCGGGCTTTCTCGGGCCGCGCACGACAGTCGTGCACGCGACGCACGCGAACGGGCCGGAGCTGGACCTTATAGCCGAGCACGGCGCCACGGTCTGCGCGTGCCCCACGACCGAGGGCAACCTGGGGGACGGGTTCCTGCCGGCGGAGGAGATAATGGCGCGCGGCATCCCGTTGTCCGTCGGGTCGGACTCGCACGTCAGGATCGACCCCTTCGAGGAGCTGCGGGAGATAGAGACGAACGCCCGCCGGCTCTCCGGCCGCAGGAACGTGCTCGTACCGCCGGGAGAGACCTCGCCGGCGCCGTGGCTCCTGCGGGCCGGATGGGGCCCCGACGCCCTCGGGCCGGGCGCGCCCGCGGACCTCGTCGAGATCGACCTGACGCACCCGGCAGTGGCGGACGTTGGGCCGCGTGCGCTGCCGGCCGCGCTCGTGTTCGGGGCGGGAAGCGGGGTCGTCGCGGGCACGTGGGTAGCAGGTCGGAATGTGTTCTCCCGGGACGACGATGGCTAGAACAACGCTCTTCATCCACGACCTGGAGGCGGCCGTGTCTCCCGAGGGGCGCGGGCCGCTCAGGGGCCGGGATCTGGCCGCGTTGCGGGTCCATTCCCCCGCCTCCGTGGCGATATCGGGGGAGCGCGTCCTGGCCGTCGGCCCGCCGGGGGAGGTCCTGCGGGGTCATCCGCCCGGGCCAGACTGCGTGACGGTGGACGGGCGCGGCGCGGTCGCGCTGCCGGGGTTGGTGGACTGCCACGCGCACCCGGCCTTTCTCGGGGACCGGGCGGCGGAGTTCGAGCTCAGGAGCGCCGGGGCCTCCTACGAGGAGATCCACGCCTCGGGGGGCGGGATCCTCTCGACCGTCGAGGCCACGCGCCGCGGGAGCCAGGAGGCTCTAACGTCCGCCGTCCGGTGGCACCTGGGCTGGATGCTCGAGCACGGCACCCTGACCACGGAGGCGAAGTCCGGCTACGGCCTCGACCGGGAGACCGAGATCAAGAGCCTCAGGGCGATCTCCAGAGCCGCCTCGGGGAGCCCGCTCGACGTCTCCCCCACCTTTCTCGGCGCCCATACGGTGCCGCCGGAGTTCGGCTCGGCGGCCGAGTACGTCGAGTTCGTAGTCAACGACGTGCTCCCGGAGGCGGCCACGATGGCCCGCCAGGCGGACGTGTTCCTGGAGCGGGGGTCGTTCGAGGCCCCGGAGGCGCGTCGCTACCTCGAAGCCTGCCGGGAGCGCGGCCTCGGGCTGCGGCTGCACGCCGACCAGTTCTCCGAGCGCGGCGCCGTCTCTCTGGCGGTAGAGCTCGGCGCCCGCAGCGTGGACCACCTGGAGAACACCGGCGAAGAGGGCGTCAGGCTCCTGGCGGGGAGCGACGTCGCGGCGGTCCTCCTACCTGCGTGCGGGCTCTTCCTCGACCTCCCCCTTCCCCCGGCCCGCCAGCTCGCCGACCGGGGCGCCATCGTCGCCCTCGCCACGGACTTCAACCCGGGAAGCTCCTTTACCGAGTCCCTCCCCCTGGCCATGAACCTCGCCTGCACCCGCCTCGGCCTCTCCCCCGCCGAAGCCCTCATCGCCTGCACCGCCAACGCCGCCCACGTCCTCGACATCCCCGACGCCGGACGCCTAGCACCCGGCCACCGGGCCGACGTTCTCCTTCTCGACGCCCCGGACTGGCGCCACCTCGCCTACCACCTCGGAGGAGACCGCTTCGCCGCCGTCATCAAAAACGGGGTGTTGCTTTAGAGGTTCGAGGCTCTGGGCTTCGGGCATCAGGGAAGGCTTTCGGCGGCGACCGATGCCAGACGACGGGAACGCGAAGTTCTGGCCCGCACCCCTGGTCTGGCGGTGGGAAAGGCGTCGCGCATCGGGCGGGAGCGGACCCGAGACCCGAGGCCTTGAACCTGAAGCCTCCTGCTAAACTAGCTTCATGCCGACGACCGTGCGCATAAAGCCCGAGGTAATAACCGAGCATCGCCTCAGGATCGAGATGTACGGCCTCGACGACGAGGACATCGAGAACACCATCAGGATGAAGGGCTGGGCCTGGGTGCTTGCCCGCAAGGGCTGGGCCTACGCCGGCGAGCCGGACTTTATATTCCGCCAGATCCGGGAAGTCGTCATCGCCCTGCCGGACATCTCCTTCGAGGAGGACTCGATCGAAGAGTCCATCCGAACGGTCGAAGCGAAGGCCCGCTCCGAGGAGGAGCTCGAAGAGGGCCGCGAGCTGCTGCGCAGGGCCTTCGAGAAGACGGGCCAGTTAGAGAGAGCCCGGCAGTACCTCTAGGAGCCGGGGCTCCGCCCTCCAGGCCCGTACCCCATCGCGGATCGTCCCCGGTCTACGCCTTACCACCGACGCCTTCCCGCCCGCCTCCCGGTCTCCGCCAGTGCAGGACGCAGAGCGGCAGCAGGATGGCGAGCGGCAGCGTAACGCTGACCACGGTGGCCACGTTTATGAGGTCGCCCCAGCCGGCGAAGCCGTTGTTCACGAGGTTGCTGAAGGGGGCCACCAGGCGCGAGGTGAAGGTCACGATGAACGCCAGGGGCAAGAAGATGCCGCGCGGGGTGAGCGCCATGAGCGCGAGCGGCAGGGCCGCGTACCAGGGCCAGGTGCCGGCCGAGACGACGAGCAGGTAGACGAGCGAGATCGCCGCGCAAGCCCGCAGGAGGCCGGCGGCGTCCCGCGCCCGCCAGCCGGCGGCCACCACGAACGCCACCAGGAGGACGCCCAGGACGCGCAGGGTCAGGGAGGCGGCCTCGGCCGGCGGGAAGGCTTGCAGGAGCAGCCAGTACAGGATGCCGGACGGCGTCGGCGCCAGGAAGGGCAGGCCCTGCCGGCGCACGGCGTCGAAGGTGTCGGCGCCGACCCAGAACGGCCCGTAGAGCGCCGCCGCCAGGAGCCCGCCGAGGACGAGGGCCAGGGCGACGGAGAGGGCCAGGCGGGGGGTGCTGCTTCGGGTGCGCCAGAGGTAGATCGCCTGCGCGGGGGCGAAGATCACCGGCAGGTACTTCACGAGCACCCCTAACACCGTGCTCGTCACGGAGAGCGCGGGCTCCGCCGTGACCGTAAACAGGAGCGAGAGGAGGACGAACAGGATCATGAGCGCGTCGTTGTGCCCCTCGCCGGCGAACTCTACGACGATCAGCGGGTTCCAGAGGTAGACGAGCGTGCCGAGGAGCCTGTCCTCGGGGCGCACGCGGCCCAGTATCTTCCAGATCAGGGCCGCGCACCCGAGGCTCGCCGCGACCACCAGCGCCTTTGTCAGCAACAAGGCCCCCGCGACGCTGCCGGTCAGCGACGCGGCCAGGACCTCGATGCCCGTCCACAGCGCCCCGTAAGGGGACGGCCCGTGAACCGGCAGCCACCCGAAGGAGGCAAGCTCCCGCGCGAGGCCCGCCGTGTCGTCCCGGTAGGCGATCTCGGCGGCGGCCGTCGCGTAAGGGTTCAGGTCGAAGGCCCCCCCCATGAAGCCGTGCGCGACGTAGGTGAGCGCGTCCATGGACTGGTAGGGGGGCCCGAAGAGCAGGCCGGCGTTGAAGAGCACGGGGAAGAGGAGCGCCAGCAGGGCCGCCCGCCCGTCCCGGAGGGCGCCCCTGCGGCAGAGGATCAGGAGCAACCCGTAGAGGGCGAAGAGGAGCGCCGTCGCCCCCCAGTAGACGCCGAGCTGGAGCGCGAGCCTGCCGCCGTCGGGCGGGCTCCCGAGCACGGCCGCGCCGGCGACGTTCGCGTGGCGGCCGTTGTGGAAGACGGCCCACTGGGCGACGTAGCCGACGAGGTAGAGCAGGCCGCTCAGCAGCCCGATCGCGGCGACCCGCAGCCCGTCGCGCTGGCCGTGCGGCGAGCGCCCGGAGAAGGGACCGCCCCCCTCCCCGCTACCCTTCATGGTCCCGTCCAACGCGTC
>JAUJMB010000194.1 GCA_030447045.1 Rubrobacteraceae bacterium
TTGCTGTCCATGCCGCGCAGCTCCAGGGTGCCCTGGCGGTTCAGGCGCACCGGGTTCCACGCCGGCCTGAGCAGGTCCCCGCCGGCCTCGATAAAGAGCCCGGGGTCCACGCCGGCCCGCTCTATCGCGGCGAGCCAAGCCCGGTAGCGGTCGAACTGCTGCCGGGCGAGGTGGGCGGGGCTCCGGGCGTAGGGTCGCAGGGCGCCGACCTCGGGGAGGTGCCTGTAGACCCCTTCCCAGCCGAAGGCATCGCTGCCCCGGTAGCGGGCGGTGCGCGGGGCGAGGCCCGTGACCTGGCCCTCGTAGAACGGGCAGGAGCGGGAGAGGAAGATCAGGGCCGGGTCCAGCGCCGTCGCCAGATTGTAGAGGTCGAGGAACTCCCGGCGGGCACCCTCGGAGGCGCCGGGCGAGAGGCCGGACTCGGCGTCCACCGTGCCGTCCGGAAGGCCCAGGTGCAGGTGCGTGCCTGCGCACCTGCCCGCGTCCATGAACCTCTCGGGGCCTACGGTGCGGATCTGGACCAGGTAGTCCGGCTCCTCCCTGACGGCGGGTTCGAGCGGCAGCGGGTAGGTGCCCAGAGGGTAGAGCCTGAGCCCGACCTCCCGGGCCGAGCGGACCGCCAGGCGCAAGTTCTCGGCGTACTCTGTCTCCAAGTCCGCGAGCGAGCGCACCGGGGGCGTGTTGACCTCGACGACGCCCCTGACCCACTCTGGCGCCAGGCAGGCCGCCCTGCCATGCCCCTCCCTCTCAGACCTCTCCCTGCAGCGCTCCAGGAACTCGTCGGCCCGCACCGAAGGCTCGCCCGACTCCTCGACCAGGAAAAATTCCTGCTCCAGCCCGATGCTGCGGCCTAACGAATCTTCTCCGTCTTCCTTCACGTCTCTCCCTTCGGCCGGAACTGTACCCCAGGACCGGGCCCCGCTTCTTTGGCCGGCAGGAGAAAACCCGTAGCGGGCGCCGGACGGGCCTTGGGCCTGGCCGTAACCTGCGGACCTCGTGCTCCCAGGTCGGGGCAGGCCCATCCGCCCGCCGCCTAGCCCGCCGGGGTCGGCCCGTTGGGATCGTCCCGGGCCGGCGAAGAGATCCGGACCCGGACGTGGGTTCCTCTCCCCGGCGCGCTCTCGATCTCCAGCGTACCGCCCAGGCGTTCGGCGCGTTCGCGCATGGACTTCAGGCCCAGGTGGCCTGGAAAAACCCCGGTCGGGTCGAAGCCCGCCCCGTCGTCGCTTATATCGAGCGTGACGCTCCCGTTCGCGCGCCCGACGGCGAGGCCCACGTTGGCGGCTCCGGCGTGTTTGACCGTGTTTTGCAGGGCCTCCTGGGCGATACGGTAGAGCGCCTCCTTGGTCTCCGGGGGCAACGCGGGCTCCTCGCCCAGAGAGGTGCGGACGTTGATCTCGTGCCTGGCGCGCAGCGCCGCCGCCTGCTTCTCCAGCGCGGAGATGAGGCCCTCTGATTCAAGGGCCTCCGGCCTGAGCTCGAAGATGAGGGCGCGCATCTCGGCGAGGCCGGCCTCCGACAGGGAGAGCACGTACTCCAGCGGCTCCACGGCGCGGGCCGGGTCCCGGTCGAGCAGGGTGCGGGCGGTGCGGGAGCCTAAAGCTATGCCGTAGAGGGCCTGGGAGACGGAGTCGTGCAGCTCGCGCGAGATCCTCTGACGCTCCTCCAAAACGGCCCGGCCGCTGGCGGCCGTCATGAACCGCTCGAAGTACCGGGCGTTCTCCACCGCGACCGCCGCCTGGTCGGCCACCGCCCCGATAAAGGTCCTCTCGTCCTCGGCCGGCTCTTCGCCCGGCGGGTAGTAGGCGCTGATGACGCCGAGGGCCTGCCCCCGCGAGACGAGGGGCACGACGAAGATGCCCTCCCACCCGGCCTCCCACAGGAAGGGGTGCAGGGGCGAGTAGAGCGGCTCCTCCAGGAACATGCCCCTGGCGCCGCGGACGAAGCCGGGTTTCAGGGACTCCAGGGGACCCGCGACGAGCGAGCGTCCCCCCGAACTCCAGGCGGCGCCCAGGGCGTCCGTGTAGCCCTCCGGCAGGTTCCTCGCGGCCACCAGGAGGAGCCTCCCCGTCTCCTGGTCCAGGAGGGTGACCGAGCAGGCGAGCGCCGCGGTCTCCTCCGTCACGCCGACCGTCACGGCGTCGAGCGTCGACTCCACGGGCTGCCCGGCGGTCAGGTTCGAGGCGAGGCGGGTCAGGGCGGCGACGCGGCGTTCGAGCGTCCGGCGCGCCTCGATCCGGCCGGTTATGTCCTCCATGGCGCCCTCGTAGCCCACGATCCCGCCGGACGCGTCGCGGAGCGCCCGGGCGCCCACCGAGACCCAGGCCGTGCCGCCGTCTCTGCAGCGTACCTCGGCCTCGAAGCCCGCTACGGCGCCCCGCTCGCGCATGGCCTCCGTGAACTCCTCCCGGCGTTCGGGCGTGGCGTAGAGCTGCGCGGCGTTTGTCACGGAGGAGAGGAGTTCCCCGGGGGAGTCGTAGCCGAAGATGCGGGCCATCGCGGGGTTGGCTGTGACGAGCCGTCCTTCGGCGGTACTCTGGAAGATGCCCTCGACGGCGTTCTCGAAGATGGCGCGGTACTTGGCCTCGCTCTCCTTTAGCGCCCTCTCCTGATTCCTGAGCCCGGTAACGTCCCGCATGGCGACCAGGTGCACGTCCCGACCCCGGTAGCGCGAGGGCCTGCCCCGGATCTCGACCAGGACGCGGGTGCCGTCTTTTTTGATGCCGAAGGCCTCGTGCTTTCCCTCGTAGTCTGAGGCTATGTTGCGCCACAGCTCTTCGCGCGACTCGGGCGCTATGTGGTCCAGGACGTTGGTGCCGACGTACTCGGAGGTCTCGTAACCGAAGATGGCGGCGATGGCGTCGTTGGCCTCGAGAACGGCCCCCTTCTCGTGGATGGCGAGCCCCTCGAAGGCGGCCTCGTTGAGGCGCCTGTAGCGTTCCTCGTTCTCCTCGAGCTCCTCGACGGCGGCCCCAAGGCGCGCCGTGCGCTCGACGATCCTCCTCTCCAGGCCCTCGTTCAGGAGCCGTATCTCGTTCTCGGCCTCCACGCGCGCGGTAACGTCTCGCCAACTCGCCACGACCCCGCGCACGTCCGGGTCTGCCCGCAGGTTGTTCGCCACACCCTCCACGTAACGCCAGGAGCCATTCTTGTGGCGCACGCGGAAGATGATAGAGGGGTGCTCGCCCGGGCGCGCCCTGACCTCCTTCCGGCGCTCCCACACCCACGCGCGGTCGTCCGGGTGGACCATCTCCGGGGCATCCATCGCCGCCAGGGCCTCGCCGGGCTCGTAGCCCAGGACACGCTCGATGGAGGGGCTCGCGTACCGCGGCGCCCCCGAGGCGTCGTAGATGGCGATAATGTCCGAGGCGTTCTCGACGAGCAGGCGGAAGAGCAACTCCCGGCTCACCCGCTCCGTGACGTCGCGCACCACGAGGAAGCGGACCTCTTCCCGGCGCCCGGGGTCGCGCAGCGCCGAGACCGTCACCTCGTAGTCGCGCCGGGCGGCCCCCTCGCCGACCTTTACCTGCCCGCGGCCCTCGGGGGGCCCGCGGACGAGGCTCAGGATCTCCTCGCCGGAGACGACGCTATCTA
>JAUJMB010000195.1 GCA_030447045.1 Rubrobacteraceae bacterium
AGTTGCCGACCACCGAGGAGCCCCCGTAGGAGACGAAGGGGAGCGTGATGCCGGTGAGCGGTATCGCCTTTGTGACCCCGCCGACGATGACGAGGGTCTGGATGGCGAACATCGCCGTCAGCCCGAAGGCGAGGAGCTTGGAGGCGTCGTCGTCTGCCAGCAGGGCTATCTTCGTCCCCCGGTAGACGAACACGAGAAAGGCGAGCAGGACGGCCGTGGCCCCGAGGAGCCCCAACTCGCTGGCGATCGCGGAGAAGACGAAGTCGGTCTCGACCTCGGGGATTGTCTGGGCGAAGCCGGCGCCGAGGCCCGTGCCGAGCAGGCCCCCGTCGGCGATGTTGAAGATGCTCTGCAGGATCTGGAACCCGTCCGTGTCGGGGTACGCCCACGGGTCGAGCCACGCCCGCACCCGCACCTTGACGTGGTCGAAGAGCACGAAAGCCAGCAACGACCCCACGGAGAAGAGCACCGTGCCGAGCAGCACGTAGGCGATGCGGCCGGTCGCCGCGTAGAGCATCAACAGCGGCACGGCGAAGAAGAGGAGGCTCGAGCCAAGGTCCTTCTCGAAGACGAGCAGGCCCAAGGATGCCGCCCAGACGAGCGCCACGGGCCCGAAGTACTTGAGGGCCGGTATCTGGACGCCGAGGATGGTGCGGCTCGTCGCCGCCAGGAGGTCGCGCGTCTCGGCCAGGTACCCGGCGAAAAAGATGATGAGCGCGATGCGGGCGAACTCCGAGGGCTGGAAGCCGACAGGCCCGAGGGAGACCCACAGGCGGGCGCCGTTGACCTCGTAGCCAAGTGGCGTGAAGGTGGAGGCGATGAGGAGGACGGCGACGGCGGCGAGCAGGTACTTGTAGTCGAAGAGGCGGTGGTAGTTGCGGAAAAAGAGGACGAGCAGGAACATCGTGCCCGAGCCGATCAGGATCCAGACCGCCTGCGTGATCGCCAGGCCCTCCTTGCCGTCGACGTTGTACGTGAGGCGGAAGATCATGACGAGCCCTAGGCCCGTGAGCAGCGTCACGAGCGGCAAGAGCAGCACGTCGGAGTGCGGCAGCATGAGCCTCACGCCGAGGTAGAGCACGAAGAGCGTGCCGGCGTAGTAGGCGCCGTAGATGAGGGGAGGGCTCGTCGCCCCCTGGGCGAAGATGAGGGTCGCGAAGCCCAAAGTGGTGATGAGCAGCGCGAGGATCATGGGCGTGGTGGCGCGCTGGGTCACGGGGGTCCCACCCTACCGGCCCATGTCCCCGAGGACCCTCTCGGCGTCCCCTTTGGTGTAGAGCTTGTGGGTCTCTATGGGCTGCTCGTAGGGCTCCTTGATCTCGGACTCCGTGAGCCCGGGCCTCCGCCACTCCTGGTTGAGCTCGACCCCCAAGGGCGCGTACGGCAGCCCCCTGTACGCGACGACCTCGCCCTCCTCGAAGGCGAAATAGTACCGGCTCGACCCCCACAGGTAGGCTGGCACGAGCGCCACGAGGACGACGAGCACCACGGCGAGACCCCTCACGAGCCCGCTCAAGAACCTCACCGCCCCGCCGGAACGCCGCTTGGGGCGCTTCGGGGCCCTCGTCCGCCGCTGCCGCGCCCCGGCCGACGGGGCCCTGGCTCCGCCCGTCCTCTCCCGGGGCGTGCCGGGCGGCACCCCCAGGCTCGGCATCTCGGCCGTCCCGCCCGAGCGGTCCTCGGCCGCCACGCCCCCGCCGGTGGCCCGCGGCTCCTCCTGGCGCTCCTTGACGTCCACGACGACGACGGTGATATTGTCATTGCCGCCGGCCTCCAGGGCAGCTGCGAGGAGGTCGCGGACGGCGCCCTCGGGGTCTTCGGGGTGGCGGCCCAGGATCTCCTTCATCCCCTCTTCCCTCACCATGTCCGTCAGGCCGTCGGAGCAGAGGACAAAGCGGTCCCCGACCTCTACCGGAAGGACCTTCGTGTCCACCGTCACCCCGTCCTCGGTGCCGAGGGCGCGGGTTATAAGGTTCTTCTGCGGGTGCTCGAAGGCCTGCTCCGGCGTAAGGTCGCCGCTGCGCACGAGCTCCGCGACCAGGGAGTGGTCCTCTGTCACGGGCTTGAGCTCCCCGTCTCTGAAGAGGTAGGCCCGCGAGTCCCCGACGTGGGCGATCTCGACGACGGGCTCCCTTCTGCTCCCGCCGAAGCGGGCGGCCACCACCGTCGTGCTCATGCCCGAGAGCCTGTCGTCCCCGCGGCCGGCGGCCAGGATGCGGCGGTTCGCCTCCTCTATGGCCCCCTCGAAGGAGTCGTCGGGGCCGAGGTTTCGCAGCACGTCGACGGCTATGGAGCTCGCCACCTCCCCCGCCTCGAAGCCCCCCACCCCGTCGGCGACGACGAAGAGCGTCTCGTCCCCGCCGTCGCCCACGAGCAGGGCGTCCTCGTTGTTCTGGCGGACCTTGCCCGGGTCGGTGGCGCCGAAGGGCTGGAGCTCGAGGAGCGGCAAGCCTACTCCTCGTACCGGAAGGTTGTGGAGCCGATGCGGACGTTGTCCCCGTTCCTCACGGGCGTGGCCCCCACGGTCTTGCGGCCGTTGACGAAGGTCCCGTTGGTGGAGCCGAGGTCCTCGACGTAGAGGAGGCCGCCGTGGCGGGTGAGCTGGGCGTGGCGCCCCGAGGCGTAGTCGTCGCTCTTTAAGACCACGTCGCTCGTCGAGGAGCGGCCCACGCTCGTGGCGCCATCCTTGAGGTCGAACCTCGTCTGGGGGGCCAGAACGTCAGACTCCTCGACGACGAGCTCCGGGGCGCCCGTCGGGCGCGGGGCGTAGGCGCGGCGGCCGTTCGCCTTGGCGGAGGGATCGCGCCGCGGCTCGCGGCCCGGCACGTAGGACTCGTCGTCGGGCACCTTGCGCAGGTCGCCTATGCCCCGGCGCATCACGGCGTAGATAAAGGCGAAGAGCAGCAGCAAGAGCAACGCCTTGGCCGCCAGCAGCGGCACCTGCAGCTCGAGCACGGGCTAGCGCCTCCTGCTCGGTGAGGGCCTCCCGCCCCGCGGGGTACCGTCGGGGACGTCTATGCGGCGCACGAACCGGGCGGCCGTCTGGCCGAAGGTGAGCTCGTCCCCGCCGTCTATGCGCTCGCGGTCTATCGGGGCGCCGTCGAGCAGGGTGCCGTTGGTCGAGCCCAGGTCCTCGACCACGAAGCCGTCGTCGGCCCGCGAGATCCTGGCGTGCCTCCTCGAGACGTTCGGGTCGTTGATGGTGATGTCGTTCTCCTGGGAGCGCCCGACGGTCCAGGGGCCCGCGCCCTCGAGCGGGTGGGCGCCGTCCTCGAGGACGACCTCGACGATCTCCCGCGCTAGGCCGTGCCGGCGGGCCTCCTCCGCGCTTATCGCCGCCGTGCCCTCCGGCTCGCCGCCGGAGGTGTCCTCGGTCTTGAAGATGCGGGTCTGGCCCGAGGTGTCCTGCGGGGCGCCCTTCTCGCGCGGCCCATCGCCGCCGGTGAGCTTCGCCGTCACGCCGAACTCGCCGAAGCGGAGGGTCTCCTCGGTCTCGAAGCGGATCTTCGGCGGCGTCATCAGGTGGTAGCTCTTGTTCTCGGCGTGGGTGGAGGCGTACTGGATCAGCTCGTCTTT
>JAUJMB010000196.1 GCA_030447045.1 Rubrobacteraceae bacterium
CCGTGTAGGGGTTGACGCTCTCGAAGGTCTTACCGGAGCAGGCGTCGACCCACTCGCCGCCCACGAGCATCTTGTAGTTGCGGATCCCGTCGGTCTCGTGCGCCTCGACCGGTCGTGTCTGCATCCCTTCTCTCCTTTCGCAGCACCTCGGCGATGTTGTCCCGCCTATGGCGCGACCGCGCCGTTCACCCGGTGTCGAGGACGGCGAGCAGGTCGCCCGGCTCGACGTTCGTGCCCGAAGGGACGGCGAGCCGCGCGACGGTGCCTTCGGTCGGGGCCCTGATCGCCGACTCCATCTTCATCGCCTCCACGGTCGCGATCTGCTGCCCCGCGCCGACCCTCTCGCCTTCGCCGACCGCGAGCGTCACGACCCCGGTCATCGGCGCGGCGACGTGGGCGTCATCGTTCGGGTCCGCCTTCTCGCGGACCGAGACCTCGGGCTCGAGCGAACGGTCCAGGACGTCGATCGGGCGCTGCTGGCCGTTGAGCAGGACCAGCAACGTCCGGATGCCCCGGTCGTCCGCCTCCGTGATCGCCTCGAGCCGGACGTAGAGCCGGACCCCGGGCTCCAGGTCGACGGCGAGCTCCTCGCCCGTCTCCAACCCGTAGAGGAACGCCCTCGTCGGGACGACGGAGACGTCTCCCCAGCGTTCCTCGGCCGCCGCCCGCTCGGCGGCGGGCCCGGGGAGCATGAGCCGGTTCAGGTGCTCCCTGCGATCTTCGCCGGCGGGCACCGTGGTACCTTCTTCCGAGACGCGCCCGTCGGCCTGACGCTCCTTACGCCCGGCGAGCGCCCGGGAGCGGAACGGCTCCGGCCATCCTCGCGGCGGCGTGCCAAGCTCGCCGCGCAGAAAGCCGACGACGCTGTCCGGCAGATCGTACGCCCCGGGGTCCGATCGGAGGTCATCGGGGTCTATCCCTGCGGAGAGCAGGTACAGGGCGAGGTCGCCGACCACCTTGCTCGTGGGCGTCACCTTCACGAGCCTGCCCAGCAACTCGTCGCAGCGGGCGTAGAGGCGCTCTACCTCTTCGAAGCGCCCGGCGAGCCCCAAGGCGATAGCCTGCTGCCTGAGGTTGGAGAGCTGGCCGCCCGGGATCTCGTGCCGGTACACGGTACCCGTCGGGGACCGCAGCCCGGACTCGAACGGCGCGTACAACCTTCTCACCGCCTCCCAGTAGGGCTCGAGGTCCCCCAGGGAATCGAGAGAGAGCCCCGTCTCGCGGCCGGTGTGGTCCGTGCCCGCGACGATGGCGGCCAGGGAGGGCTGGCTGGTCATGCCGGACAAGGGGGCGGCGGCGCCGTCCACCGCGTCGACGCCGGCCTCCACCGCCGCCAGGTAGGTCGCGAGCTGGCCGCCGCCTGTGTCGTGGGTGTGCAGGTGCACCGGGAGGTCGAACTCCCGTCTCAGGGCGCCGACGAGGGCGCGCGCGGCCGGGGCGCGCACGAGGCCCGCCATGTCCTTTATGCACAGGACGTGGACGCCGGCCCGAACCAGCTCTTCCGCGAGGCGGAGGTAGTAATCCAGGGTGTAGAAATCCTCTCTCGGGTCGCAGAGGTCGCCGGTGTAGCAGAGAGTACCCTCGGCCACGGCCCCCGCCCCCAGGGCCGCCTCGATGGCGGTGCGCATCCGACCCACGTCGTTGTTGGCGTCGAAGATGCGGAAGATGTCGAGGCCCGCCGCGCGCGCTTCCTGCACGAAGGCGGCCACCACCTCGGGCGGGTACGTGCTGTAGCCGACCACGTTCTGGCCGCGCAAGAGCATCTGCAGGCAGACGTTGGGCAGGGCCTCCCTGAGACGGGCGAGCCGCTCCCACGGGTCCTCGTGCAAGAAGCGCAGGGCCACGTCGAAGGTGGCCCCGCCCCACACCTCCGCCGAGAACAACCCGGGCAACGTGCGCGCGATGTGCGGGGCGACCGCGAGCATGTCGAAGGTCCGCATCCGGGTGGCGAGAAGCGACTGGTGGGCGTCGCGCATCGTCGTGTCGGTGACCTGGAGCGCGGTGCTCTCGCGCAGCCAGCGGGCGAAGCCCTCCGGGCCGAGCTCTTGCAGTCTCTGCCGGGACCCGGGCGGCGGTTCGCCGTCCGGCAGGGGCGGGAGCTTGGTGCGGGGGTCCGGCGCCGAGGGGGGAGGCTCGTGCGGGCGGTTGACGGTGGCGTCGGCGAGGAGATCGAGGAGCCGGCTGGCGCGGTCGCGCCCGGCGGCGACGGTGGTGAGGTGCGGCCTCTCGTCGATAAACGACGTGCTCAGGCGTCCCGCGAGAAAGTCGGGGTCGGCGAGCACCGCCCGCAGGAAAGCCATGTTGGTCGCCACGCCGCGCACCCGGAACTCGGCCAGCGCGCGCCCGGCGCGGCGGGCGGCCGCCGTCAGGTTCTCCCCGCGGGTGGTGAGCTTCACCAGGAGCGAGTCGAAGTAGGGGCTCACCTCCGCCCCGGGGTAGGTGGTGCCGCCGTCCAGCCTTATCCCGGCCCCGCCCGGCGAGCGGTAGGCGGAGATCTTCCCCGTGTCCGGCCTGAAGCCCTGCGCCGGGTCCTCGGTGGTGACGCGGCACTGCATCGCCGCGCCCCGCTGGCGGATGGTCTCCTGGGCGAGGCCGAGGTCCGGGAGCGTCTCGCCCCCGGCGATCCTGAGCTGGGCGTGGACGAGGTCGACGTCGGTGGTCTCCTCGGTGACGGTGTGCTCGACCTGGATGCGCGGGTTCGTCTCGATAAACGCGTACCGGCCGTCCGGTTTATCGCCCCCTTCGACGAGGAACTCCACGGTGCCGGCGTTGCGGTAGCCGACCGCGCGGCCGAAGCGGACGGCGTCCTCGCAGAGCCTCTCGCGCAGCCCGGGGTCCAGGTTCGGGGCCGGGGCGATCTCGATCACTTTCTGGTGGCGCCGCTGGACGGAGCAGTCCCTCTCGTACAGGTGGATCACCTCGCCCGCGGCGTCCGCGAGTATCTGCACCTCGATGTGGCGGGGACGGATCACCGCCTGTTCGAGAAAGACCGTCGGATCGCCGAACGCGCCCTGCGCCTCTCGGATCGCGGTCTCTACCGCGCCTGGGAGGTCTTCGGGCCGCTCGACCCGACGCAATCCCCTTCCGCCGCCCCCGCCGGCCGCCTTGACGAAGACCGGGTAGCCGATCCCTTCGGCGGCGGCTGGTGCCTCCTGCGGGTCCTCGATCGACTCGGAGGCCCGCAGTACCGGGATGCCCGCCTCCTCGGCGGCCCGACGGGCGCGCATCTTGTCCCCCGTAAGCGAGAGCACGCCGGGCGGCGGGCCGACGAACGTGAGCCCGGCCTCCTCGCACGCCCGGGAGAAAGCCGCGCTCTCGGAGAGGAAGCCGTAGCCTGGGTAGACCGCGTCGGCCCCGACCCGCTTTGCCGTGCCGACGAGCGTCTCGATGTCCAGGTAGGCCCGCACCGGGTGGCCCGCCTCGCCGATCTCGTAGGCCTCGTCCGCCTTCTGGCGGTGGAGGGAACCCCGGTCTTCGGGGGTGTAGACCGCGACGGTGCGGATGCCGAGCTCGTAGGCCGCCCTGAACGCCCGGATGGCGATCTCCCCGCGGTTGGCGACAAGAAC
>JAUJMB010000040.1 GCA_030447045.1 Rubrobacteraceae bacterium
TGAAGCCGCGCTCCATGTCCGAGTGGATGCGCCCGGCGGCGGTCCGCGCCGTCGATCCCTCCCGCACGGTCCAGGCCCGGCTCTCCTTCTCCCCGGCCGTAAAGAACGTGACCAGCCCGAGCAGGCGGTAGGCCGCCCGCACGAACTCCTGGAACCCCGTGGTCTTTAGGCCGAGCATCTCGAGGTACTCCCTCGCCTCTTCCTCCCCGAGGTCCACGATCTCGGCCTCGAGCCTCGCGGAGAGGCGCACGACCTCAGCACCCTCGCGCGCGGCCAGCTTCTCCACCCTCGCGCTGTACTCGTTGCCCTCCGCGACGGACTCCTCGTCCACGTTCGCCACGTAGAGGGTGGGCTTGGCCGTGATGAGCGTGCCGAGGGCCTCGGCGAGGGCCTCGGTCTTCGGGTAGGAGCGGGCCGGGTTACCGTCGGAGAGGTGGTTTGACAGCTTCTCCAGCTCCACCGCCTCGGCCTTGAGCTTCGCGTCGCCACCCTTGGCGGCCCTCCCGACCCGGTCGAGCCTGCGCTCCACGGTCGCGAGGTCCGCGAGCAGCAGCTCCGTGTTGATGGTCTCGGCGTCCCCCTCGGGGTCGACCTTGCCCTCGACGTGGACGACGTCCTCGTCCACAAAGCACCGGACGACGTGCGCTATGGCGTCGCACTCCCTGATGTGGCCGAGGAACTGGTTGCCCAGGCCCTCCCCAGCGCTGGCCCCCCGCACAAGCCCGGCTATGTCCACGAAATCCACCGTAGCCGGCACCACCCGCCGGCTCTTCATGGTCTCCGAGAGCGCGTCCAGGCGCCCGTCGGGGACCGCCGCGACCCCCAGGTTCGGGTCGATGGTCGTGAACGGGTAGTTCTGGGCCTCGGCCCCAGCCCGCGTGAGGCTGTTGAAGACCGTGGATTTCCCCACGTTGGGCAGACCGACGATTCCTACTCTCATGGGGGGAGTGTATCAAATGGTAGCAAATAGGCATCAGGTGTCAGGGCTGCGTGTATGGTCTTCTTCTAAAAGGGCCTACCCTTCTGCTCGCTCCCCGCAACGCGCCGACCACCCCGCCGGGAACCGCCGCCACTCCCTGAAGCCTGCAGCCTACTTTTTCGCCAGCGCCCCGGCGATGGTGGCGGCGCCGACGAAGACGGCGGTCTGCAGGACGGCGGCGAGTACGATGCTGAGGAGGAAGAGCGTCCAGGCCTCGTCGGGGGAGATCCGGGTCCCCATCACCTCGGAGAGGGTTGCGGCGATGCGGGGGGAGCCGATGCCGCGGGCGGCGACGAGGGCGCCCGCGGAGGCCCCGACGGCGAAGACGGGGGCGGCGACGGCGCCGCCTATGAGGCCCGAGAGCGCCCCGGGGCGCTCGGCCTCGGCCTCGGCCGCCCGCCGCCCGCAGGAGTAGCCGACGAAGATCCCGACCAGCAGCCCGCCCAGGGACCCTAGCAGGGACGCGAAGAAGCCGGCGATCCCGCCGACGCCGCCCCAGACCATACCGACGCGTAGGGCGCCGCCGCTCCTGTCTTCTCTCTCCATGGCCGCATTCTAGCGGCCCCCGCGGTCCGCGCCCGGTCTAGACGCCGCGCCTAAAGCCCACGGGGCGGCGTCGGGGCATGGCCAGGGCGTCCCAACCGCGCTCGGTAACGAGGCCCTCGACCAGCCGGCCGCCGCAGGAGCAGGCCCTCGAGGTCCCGTCGTCGAGAAGTAGCACCAGGCTCTCGCAATCGTAGACCGCCGGGCATCCAGAGCACCGCCACACGAAAGTTACGCTTCTCTCTTCGGAGATCATGATCACCCCACCGTTTATCGCTTCAACCTAACCCCCCGGCCAGCCCCACCCTACACCCGCGCCCACAGGACCCCAAGGGAGAAACGTTAAGGCCGGGTTAAGGAGTTCGAGGGCCGGATCTGACCGGAGGCTACTCGTAGGTCTCCCGCCAGCTCCACTGGACTACCTCGCGCGTATCCCCGCCCGCCCTCGCGTAGAGGATGGCCTCGACCTTGCGCCGCGTCTCGCCGGAGGCCCCCTCGGAGACGGCCAGAAAGAAATCCCTGTCGGGGTAGTCGTGGAGGCCTGCGGGGACCGGCTCCGGCGCGTACCGTCCGTCCCTCTGCTGGGTGGCGGTCCTGGCGGGGAGCAGGTACCGGATGGTCACGCTCGCGGCTCCTCCCTCCAGGGTCAGCGTCTCCCCGGGCCGGCCGCCGTCGGGCGGGACGTGGGCCCAGCCGCTGTTGTCCGCGCCGTCGGCGTCGTAGTGGGTGGGGTCCGCGTCGGCGCGCAGTTGCGCCGCGGCGGCCTGGGCGCCCGCGTCGGCGAGGTGCAGCGCCCTCTGGCCCGCGTTCGCCTGCGCCGTCGCCTCGAGGTCGCTCCGCAGGACGGCCAGCAGGCCGGCGGCCAGGACCCCTATGAGGACCACCAGGATCACCGCCAGCCCGAGCGCCACCCCGGACTCGTCGCGCCAGGGGCGGGCGATCATCGGTTCCTCAGGGCGACGGTCGTGCGGAGGACCCGCTCCACGGGCCCCCCGCCGGCCCCGGTCCCCGCGGAGACCTCGAGCTCCACGCGCACCAGTTCCACGTCGGCCTCGTCTCCCGTCACCACCGGGTCCCCGTTGGCGTCGAGGTACCCGAAGGTGAGGGCCCTGCCGTCGCCGTCGACATCCCCGGCGGCGTCGACCAGCCGCCTGCCGTTTCGCAGCGGGTCGCCCCCGGCGGCGAGGGTGTAGGAGATCCCCTCCCCCGGCTCCGCGAGCCCGGTGGCCGGGTCGACGGTCCTGCGGTTGCCGTTGAGGTCGTTGCCGAAGTCGAGGCGCCCCTCCCCGAAATTCGTGAGCAGCGTCGCGTCCCCGCCGGCCTTGTCCCGCGGGTAGGCCGCCCGGATCTCGCGCTCCATCCTCGCCAGGCCGATGCGGGCCGCCTGGGCCGCCTCGGCGTTGCCCCGCGCCGCCCCGAAGACCCTGACGCTCGCGTCGAAGACGGCGTAGAGCGCGAGCAGCACGGCGGCGGTCATCACCATCGCCACGAGCGCCTCGGGCAGCGTGAAGCCGCCCTCCCGGGCCGGCAGGCGCCTCACGGCGGCCCTCCCGACACTACGCCGACGGTCGAGAGAGAGCCGGCGTCCCACGTTACGGAGACCTCCACGCGCATCTGCCCGGTGGGCGGCGAGCCCGCGGGGTCGGAGAGGCTCTCGTCCACGAAAGCGGTCCTGACGGAGACGTCGAGGCCTCCCTCGCTCGTGTCCGGGGGTCCCGGCGGCGCGTACCGCTCGACGGCGCTGTCGGCGGCGCCACCGGGCCTGCTGTACGGGAGCGCGCGCACCTCCTCGAGCTTCTCGTTCGCGAGCGCGCGGGCCGCGTCGTACTCTCCGGGGGACGTGGCGGCCCGCAGGCCCGACTCGAGCATGCCGGCCATCGGGACGACGGCGAGGACGAGGACGACCATCGCCACGGACACCTCCACGAGGGAGGAGCCGGACTCCTGGGCCAGCCTACTCGTAGACGATCGGACCAACCCCGACCCTCGCCGTGGCGGCCTGGAAGACCAGGCCGCAAGAGGGGCTGCCGTCGTCGGAGCCTACCCTGACCGTGCCGCTCGTCCCCGGGCGCAGGGTCCTCACCGTCCCGTTGGCGTTGAACTCGATGGTGCGCGTGGGCTCTGGGCCGCAGGAGCTCGGGGGGACGGCCGCGTCGGGGTCGCCGGCCGAGCAGTCGGCGTCGAAGGTGACCTCCTTGATCTTTGTTCCCGCGGGCAGCTCCCTCGGCGCGGGAGGGGAATCGGGGTCGAGCGCGGGCGGGCCGTCGCCGGCCTCGTAGGCGTTCTTCAGCTTGACGACGCAGTAGTCGGCCCCGGAGCAGGCCGCGAGCGGCGCGCCGTCGGGCCTGAGCACCACGCGCCAGTCCGTCAGCTGCTGCGTGGCGCCCGTGTGCGCGAGCCTCATGTCGGCGGCAAGCTGGTCGGCCGCGGCCTCGACCCTCCAGCGTTCGAGCAGCGCGAGGAGGATCACCAGGGAGATCGCGGCCAGCACCCCCGCGATGGCCACGGCGGCCAGGACCTCGGGCAGCGTGTAGCCCCGCCGGTCCTCCCACGCGTTCTTCAGCTTCGCCCCGTGCACGGCACCGTTATCGGCGCGGGGGGGCGGCGGTTTTAGTCCGGGCGCTCGATAAACTCGATGCGGTAGCCGTCGGGGTCGCGGACAAAGAAGATGCGGGTGCCGCTGCCCATGGCGTGGGGCTTGCTCTCGAACTCCACCCCGCCGGCGGCCTCGAGCTTCTCGGCCAGGGCGTCGAGGTCCTCGACGGCGAAGGCGACGTGGCTGTAGCCGGTGCCGAGCTCGTAGGGCTCATCCTGGCCGTGGTTGAGGGTGAGCTCCAGCCGGGGCTCGGGGTCGCCGGGGACGGCAAAGAAGGCGTTGGTCGCGTCGTCGCCGATGGGCACCCTGCGGGCGAGCTCGAGGCCGAGCTTCTCCGTGTAGAACTCTATGGACCTGTCGAGGTCGAGGACCCTGTAGCAGGTGTGCACGTACCGCATCGCTCGCTCCTTTGCCGCTCGCCGGCCTCTGGCCGTCAGCTTCCGGTGACCGGGTCATTGTAGCGACTCGCGGGGGGTTACCGGGGAGGGGACGGGGCCCCGACCTTCCGGAGGTCCACGGCGTAGACGTTGTAGCGGTCGCTGGGTTCCTCCCGCGGCCTGAAGCCCGGCAGCCTTCCGAGCGAGGCGTCGAGGGTAGAACCGGCGTCGACCATCACCAGGTCCACCTCGTAGCGGCGCAGGATCTCCGCGGCCCGCCCGAGGGTCGTGCCGTTGAAGAACTCCCGGACGTCCACGGCGCCCCGCGGGGCCTCGACCCGTCCCGGCACCCTCTCATTCAGCTTCGGGAGGGCGTTCAGGACGAGGCTGCCCCTCCGGCTCACCACGTTCGCCTGGGCGGAGTA
Organism: Rubrobacteraceae bacterium; assembly: GCA_030447045.1. The sequence continues at coordinate 4,921 of JAUJMB010000040.1, forward strand.
GGCCGGGATGCGGGCGCCCAGGAGGTCCGGGGCGAGCACGACCGTGGGGGAGGTGATCTCATCGCGGAACCAGGGGTAGATCGGGTCGACGGGGTAGGAGCCCGCCTCCCTGGCGCCCTCCCTGTACTCCAGGATGGGCTCTATGCCGTCCAAAAACCACGGCAAGGCCGCCGCCGACAGGGTGACCACGACCAGCGGCGGCAGGGCCCGGCGGAGGGGGTTCATCCGGGCCGCGGCCCATCCGACCGCCTCCCACACGAGCCAGCCGAGGGCCAGGAGCGTCGCGAGGGGGATGGGCCAGGCGAGGCGCCAGATCTGGCCCGGCAGGACGAGCTCGTCGCCGAGAAAGGTGGCCACGGGGGGCACGTAGACGGCGAAGGTGGTGAGGAGCATGGTCCCGAGGAGCAGTTGGGCGGCGATGCTCCGCTCCACGCGCCACAGCAGGAACGGCACCGCGAGCAGGAAGGGCACTGCCAGGAAGGGATCCAGCAGCAGCGAAGGGTGCATCATGTAAGAGCCGTCGGCGAACTCGAAGATGCGCGCCCGCTCGGGGCTGACGAAGACCATGTTCCTGAGAACGTCCGGGTCGTTCGAGTTTATGTCCGAGTCGGCGAGCACGTCGGTCAGCGGCCTCCCCGTGAGGATCGGGACGGCGAGAGCCGGAACGACCAGGACGAGCACGCCCGCGAGGCCCATCGCCGACGCCCGCGCCCACGAGGCGCGGCTCCTCGGGTTGGACGCCAGGTGCAGGACGACGAAACCCGCCATCGAGAGCCCGATTATGGCGAAGCCTATCGGATGGACGGCCAGCACGGCGCACACCATCAACGCGAAGCACCCGAAGTACCGCCTCCCTCCCCCGTCCAGAAACGCGGCCGCGAAGGCCAGCGTCAGCGGCAGGAAGAGGAACTTGGTGGCCAGCTTGTCCTCGGGGAGGCGCTGGACGAACTCGCCCCCCAGGGTGAAGCGCGTCTGGCCGAGGTGGACGAGAAAGAAGAGGGCGTAGAGGCAGCCGCAGAAGAGGGCGGCCCTCTCGCCCCGGAGCAGGACGCGCGCCAGGGCGTAGAAGGCGAGGAGCGAGACGACCACCAGCGCCGGGTTCAGGTAGGAGAAGACGAAGTCCACCGGGTCGACCCCGGAGACCCTGGAGAGGGCCGCCTGCTCGACGAGCCAGCCGTTGATCTTGGCGCGAGAGAGCCCGACCTCCCCCCCGAAGAAGGGCTCGGCGGCGCCCAGGCCGCCGGGCCCCAGGTAGGCCCGGACCCACGCCAGGTAGACCCAGATGTCCCCGAAGGCGCTGGGCGCCGTGATCCTGGCGACAAACGCCAGCGCCCCGACCAGGACGACGAACGGCGCCCACATTATCCCCCCGCGGTCGGACACGATGGGCTCGCGCTTCTCCCCGGGCGTGGGCCCGACGAGCGCGACAAAGGCGGCGGCGAGCAGGGAGGCGACGACCAGCGCGCCCGAGGCCCACAGGTAGGCCTCCAGGCTGGTCTCCAGGACGAGCATGGGCACGGCCAGGAGCGCGAACACCCCGACGCCGAGCACGAAGCCCGCGGGCACCAGCGCGACCCCGGAGAAGTACCCGTTCAGGAACCAGCGCGCCAGCAGCAACCCCGGCGCGAGCAGCAGGAACATGGCCGCCGCGACCGTGACGCCCGGCAGCGCTGTCAGGGCCTCCCGCAACGGCCCGACCGCCACGAGCGCGGCGGCGCCCGCGAGCGCTACGCAGGCCTCGAAGGGACGGAAGCGTGCCCTGACCTCGCCCACTGCTATCCCCTCGGGCGGTGCTGGCGGCACGGCGGCGCGGTGTCCCCCCGTGAAAGAACCACCGTCAAGAAGCGTTCCCCTGGCGCCCGCTTATGTCTGCCGTCACGATCCGGCCCAGCGCCCCCCCGGACTGGTCCTGCGCCTGCACGCCGACGTAGGGCTCCGCGGTCTCCACCTCGATGACGGTCTCGAAGCCGTGACGGGAGACGGACTCTACGATCTCCAGCTCCTCGGGCCCCGGCCCGGCCAGGACCTGCCAGGCCGCCACCTCGGTGGCCCCGTTCCAGCTCGCGTAGAGCGTCACCTTCCCGCCCTTTCCGCCCCCGACGGAAACGGTGGGGTCGCCGTCGGGCCGGCCGCTCCACGGCAGCCGGAAGGCCCGGTACGACTCCCCCCACGGCGCGAAGGCGGCGTGGTAGAGGAGCTCCCCGTCCTTCGTGAACTCCGAGAAGTAAGGCTCGCTGCCCCACCCGACAAAGACGTTCCCGTTCGGCAGCACCTGCACGTTGCCCTGGGTGTCCGCGATGGGCATCCCGCCGGGCGCGAAGTACTCGCGCACCAGGCGCGCCGTCATCGCCTCCTGGTCCACCTCCAGCACCACCGCCCTCGAACGGTCCTCCTCGTTCTTCGGCCCGTAGTTGTCGAAGAGGGTGATGGCGCCGTCGGGCTGGCGGCGGGCGTCGTGCTGGTAGGCGAAGTCCGCCCCCTCCCCCATCTCGAAGTCGTTTCTCTTGCCCCCGAGCCTCCAGACGACCTCCCCCGTGCGGCGGTCTATCTTGTAGACGCCGGACGTCCTGCGGGCGGAGACGAGCAGGTGGTCCTCGCCGTCCTCCTCTACGGAGTTTATGTGGAAGTAGTCGAAGCGGTTCGTGGGGTCGTTCGGGGGGGTATAGAAGGACTCCCCGACGTCCACGTGCTCCAGGCTGTGCCACTCGAAGAGGACCTGGCCGCCCTCGACGTCTATCTCCTGGACTATGCCGTCGAGGATGAGGCCGTCCCGGGGTCCGCCGTAGGGGGAGAGGTCCATCGGCTTCTCGGCGTAGATCGTCACCAGTGCGGTGCCGCGCGGCGTGAGGTGGAACTCGTGGTGGTCGCCCGGGTAGCCGTTGCCAGCCCGCACCCGCGCAACCTCCCTGTAGGACTCGTCGAAGATCACATACTCGCCGTCCCCGTAGCCGCCGTGTACGCCCTCCCACCACGTAAGGACCGGCCGGCCCCGGTAGCTCTGCGCCTTGAAGTCCATGGTGTCGGGCTCGCCCGGTGGGGCCGGGTGGAACCAGACGGGCTGGCCGTCGTTGTCCAAGATCATGGGCCCATCCTGGCCCGGCCCCGTCTCGTCCGGGTCCTTTTTGGGCGCGAGGAAGATGTAGCCGGGGTAAGTCCCGCGCCGGTTCTCCAGCACGCGCACGGCCGGCGGATGCAGGTCGGGGCGGGACCTGAAGGTCCAAGCCTCCGCCGGCCGGGCGTGGGACGAGGCGCTCGCCCGGCTTGGCTCTGTCAAACGGCAGCCAGCCAGGCCCGTCAGCGCCAACCCGCCGACGCCCGCGGCCGCGGCCGCGAGAAACCCGCGCCGCGTGGTCTTCTCTCCCAACTACCGGCTCCTCTCCGTCGCTCGTAGACGCCTCGCCCGTAACGGCACCCCGAAACTATACGTCAACACCGGCCGGATGGGTCAAGGTTCGGCAGTTCCCGCGCCTCCGCCGGTATTCGGGTGTTAAGCTTGCGCGATGGAGAAGGTCACGGGCGGCGCGCCGGAGAGCCCGACCCGCAGGGCGGCCAGGATCGCGCGGGTCGGGGCCCGCTACGGGTTCGGCTTCGTGTTCGGAGGCCGCCTGCCCCGCCGCCGGGCCGACGCCGGGCGCATCGGCCCGCGGCTGCGCCTCTCCCTGGAGGAGCTCGGCCCCACCTTCGCCGAGTTCGGGAGGTTCCTCTCCGCCAGGGGCGACCTGATCCCCCCGGACGTGGCGGCGGAGCTCGCCCGCGCCGCAGCCCCGGCCGCCCCGATCCCCTTCGCCGAGACGCGGGCCGCCGTAGAGCGCGAGCTGGACAACACCCTGGAGCGCCTCTTCGTCCGCTTCGAGGAGGTGCCCGCGAGGACGGGGCCGTTCACCCAGGCCCACAGGGCGGTGCTCCCGGGGGAGAGGCCGGCGCTCGTGGTCGTGGACCGGCCCGGCATCCGCCGCGACCTGCTGGCGATGCGGCCCGTGGCGGACCTCACGCGGCGCAGGATCGGCCCGCGGCTGCCGCTGGACCCCAACCTCGCCGTCTCCGAGTTCACCGCCCACGTCAACCACCGCAGGGACATGTTCTTCGCCGCCAGAATCTCGCGCCGCCTGCGGGAGCTAGACGGCTTCGCCCTCCGCGTACCGGAGGTCTACCGCAGCCTCTCCACCGGCCGCTGCGTCACCTTCGAGGCGCCGGCCGACCCGAGGCCCCTCGACGAGCCCACAGACCGGAAGGTCTCCGAAGCCCTCGTGCGTCTCGCCCTGGCCGAGGGCATCTTCCTCGCCGACCCCTCGCCGGGGCGCTTCGCCGTGGACGGCGCCACCGGCGACGTATGGCTCCTGGACCCGACGGAGGCCTTCGCGCTCGACCCCGAGAGGCTACGCGGGGTGGCCGAGGTGCTGGCGGCCGTCAGGCGGGGGGACGTGGACGGGATCGTGCGCGCCCTGCCGCTCGCCGGGGGCTCCGTCCCCCGCGCCGACGCCGACCTCCGCCGCGAGCTCCGGGAGACTCTAGGCTCGCTCGGGGGGCCGCTGTGGGAGGAGCACTCGCTGGCGGTGGTGCGGGCGCGGACGCTGGAGGCCCTGCGCCGCGGCGGCGCGAAGCTGCACGACGAGGTCGCCCAGGCGGCCCACGCCGTGGTCGCGGCCGAGGCTCTCTCCGGCAAGGAGACGCGGGCGGCCGTCGAGGCGGCGGAGGCGCTCGTCTCCCTCCACAGGGACCCGGCCCGCGTGGCGGTCCGGACGGCGCGCAGGCTCGCCCAGCCCGACACCTTCGCAGACTACCCGCGCCAGGTGCACGCGCTGCTCGACGAGCTCAAGGACGGCGAGGTCGAGATCCGCTTCCGCCACGCGGGCCTCGACGACCTGATCGGACGCGTCGACATCCTCGCCAACCGGCTCGTCTTCGCCCTCCTGATAGCCGCCCTCATCATCGGCTCCTCCATGCTCGGCATCTTCGTCGAGGGACTCCAGATCCTCGGCGTCAGCGTCTTCGGCCTCGTCGGCTTCGTCTTCGCCGCCGTCCTGGGCCTCCTGCTGCTCGTCGGCATCATCCGCTCCGGCCGACTTTGACCGGCCGAGAGCCCCCGTAGGCGCCGTGCTAACAAGGAGCGAGCGTGGAACGGACGCGGAGCGAGATCCTCAAGACCATCCCCTACGGCTTCTACATCACGGGCGTGGTTGGCGCGGACGGGGAGGCGAACGGGTTCACCACCTGCTGGGTCTCGCAGGTCTCTTTCGAGCCGCAGCAGGTGGTGGTCGTGGTCCGCAGGGACCAGCACACCCACGAGCTCATGGAGCAGGGCGGCGTCCTCTCCCTGAACTTCCTCGACACGGAGCAGGAGGACCTCGCCCGCCGCTTCACAGAGCCCCTACCGCCCGGGGACGGCGCGGTCGGCGTCCCGGCCTACACCACGGGGGAGACCGGGGCCCCGCTCTTCGGGGAGGCCTTCGCCCACCTCGGGTGCCGCGTCGTGGGAAAGATGGAGGCCGGGGACCACACCGTCTACCTGGGCGAAATCGCCTCCGCGAACCTCCGCCGCCCCGCCGACATCCTCACCGACCTCGACACCCCCATGGAGTACGGGGGCTGAACAACCCCACCTAAAGACCCCAACCCCAGAGGCCGACAAAGGAGGGAACGGAACGCGGCTACGGAAGCGGGGCGAACGTGGACGAGGGTAGCGGGACGAGGGGTATGCACGGCAGGGTCGCGCGCGTTCTCTCGGGCGAGCGCGGCTTCACGCTCATAGAGTTGCTCGTCGTGGTAACGATGCCGTTTGGCAAACGTCTGTCCCTTGGGGCGCCCCCGCCCAGCTCACCTCGACGGTGCCGTCGGCCCCGATGGCGGCCTGGAGGCGCAGCAGCTTGTACCACTGCTGCCTCTCCTCTGGCGTGAGTGAGTCGAGGACCTCGGGCGCCATTGCCTCCAAGGAATCGACGAGTGCGTCCCGGTCGCGCTCCATGTCCCTGACGCGCTCCTCCTGCCCGCGCACGGCGGCGAGCTCGCGCTCCGCGATCCCGCGGGTTTCCTCAAGTTCTGCCAGCCTCGCTCGCAGCTCGTCGAGGGTTATGAGGTCGCCGGCGGCCATCTCCTGGTAGCGGGCGCGCTTGCGGTCAACCTCCGCGAGCTTCTCCGCCCATCGCCCGGCTTCCTTGCCCGGGTCCCCCCGCGTGCCCTTCTCCAGCTCGATCATGCGGTCGATGTCGGCGCGAAGCCCTTCGGGGTCCTTCATCACGCCCGAGACGTACTCCCAAACGAGCGGCTCCACGCGGTCCACGCGGTGGGCCTTGCGGTTGGGACACGACTTATAGTCGTAATCGACGCTGACCCTGGAGCAGTGGTAGTAGAAGCTGATCTTCTTCCCCTCGGTGCGCCGCCCGCCGCCGTGCGAGGTAAGGCAGCGCATCGCCCAGCCGCACTCCGCGCATCGGGCGAGGCCGCCCGAGAGCTGCCACTCCCGCCTGCCGGCCTGCGAGAACTTCTTGTTGTCCCTGATAGCGTCTCTCGCCAGATCCACCCACTCGCGTGGAATACCGGAGTCGGGTATTGGGACGGCGATCCATTCGGCCTCCGGCCTCGGCGTGATCTTGGCGCGCTTTTTGTAGGTCTTCCCATCGGGGCCGTTGACGGCCACCTGGTACCTCTTCGTCCGACGCCTGTTGAACCACCAGATGCCGTAGCGCTTCCCCGGATCGAGCCGGTCGGCCACCTCCCGCGCCATCTGCCCCTTGGCGACGAGGGCCTCTATCTCTTCCCAGGTGTGCGGCCGGTAGGCGTCGTCGTTAACCGCTTCTCGGATAAAGAACTGGCCCCAGATGCTCTTTCCTTCGGGAGTGGGCAGTCCCTCCCGCTCGAAGACCTTCTTCACGCCCCGGATAGCGACGCCCTCGGCGCCGATCATGCGGAAGATGCGCCCCACGACGTCCATCGTCTCCTCTTCTACCTCGTAGGCGTCCCTCGACGCGCTGTAGCGGAAACCGAAGTGCGGGCGCTTGGTCGCGATCACCTTGCCCTCCCGCGCCTTCCTGAGCTTCCCTCGGCGGCTGCGCTCCGCGATCTTGAGCCGCTCGTAGCGCGCAATCTGATCGAGAATGCCAGTCGTCAGCTCCCCTTCCGGGCTCCCGTCCGCGCGGTCGTTGAGTGCTCGCAGCTCGGTGCCGAGCTCGGAAAATTCCTCTCGCAGGTAGAAGAGGTAGGCGGGCTCCCGGGCGAAGCGGTCGCGATCCTGAGCCAACACTACGGAAACGCCCCCGACGGCCACCAGGTCCCGCACACGGTCCATGCCCGGCCTCTCCAGGCTCGCCCCACTCTGGCCGGGATCTGACACCTCTTCGAGAACCTCGTAGCCCTCGCGCGCCGCGTACTCGCGGAGGGCTTCGGCCTGCTGCGCCAGTGAGTAGCCACTCCTAGCCTGCTCATCCGTCGAGACACGAGCGTAGAGGATGGCCCGCTTGGGGCCGTGGCCGTTCGTGTTAGGCATCGGGAACCTCCGTCTTAACGAGTTCCTCTGGCT
>JAUJMB010000197.1 GCA_030447045.1 Rubrobacteraceae bacterium
TTCTCGCGTGACGACGGTCGAGCCGTCGTCCATCTGGTAGGTGCACCGACCGCCGGGGTTTAGGAAAGAGTTCTCGAAGCCGATGCCGCGTGCGTCTTGGAAGTCGGCGCCGGGAACCGTTTGCGGGTAGCTTTCGCAGGCATTGTCCGCGTTCTGGACCTGGAGAAAGAACAGGAACAAATAGAAGATCAGGGTGGCCGCCATCCCGCCTACGGCTGCAAGGAGCAGTCGGGCGAGCCGGGCCATCGGCCTACTTGCGGCCGTCCTTCGCTATCTCCTCGAAGAGGGCGTCGTAGATCTCGTCGCGGCCGACCTTGCGCAGCGGCTCGCCCTTGGAGAAGATCACGCCGTCGTCCTTGCCGCCCGCAACACCGTAATCGGCGTCCCTCGCCTCGCCGGGCCCGTTCACGATGCAGCCCATGACGGCGACGGTGAAGTGGTCCTCGTAGTGCTTGAGCCGCTCCTCGACCTTGGAGGCCATGCCTATGACGTCGAAGCCCAAAGTGCGGGCGCAGCTCGGGCAGGCGATGACGTTCGGGCCGCGGTGGCGGAGGTCGAGGGAGGAGAGGATCCCGTACGCCACCGGTATCTCCTCGACAGGGTCCTCGGCCAACGAGACGCGGATCGTATCGCCGATGCCGTAGGGCAGGAGCTGGCCGAGGGCCGCCGCGGTCTTTATGGCACCGGTGAGCTTGGTGCCGGCCTCCGTCACGCCGAGGTGCAGCGGCGCGTCAGAGTGCTCGCGGAACTGCCGGTTGGCCTGGACCATCTCGGGCACGTGGCTCGCCTTCAGGGAGACCTTGAAGTTGAAGAAGCCCATCTCCTCGGCGATCTCGACCTTCTGCAGCGCGCTCGCGACGAGCGCCTCGTGCTTGGGGAGATCCCAGAAGCGCCGCTCGACGGAGCCGGAGTTCACGCCGATGCGCATGGCCGCACCCGTCTCCTGGCACTTCTCGATGACCTGGCGGTAGCGGTCGTCGTTGCCCACGTTCCCGGGGTTGATGCGCACGCAAGCGGCCCCGGCGTCGGCGGCACCTAGCGCCATGCGGTAGTCGAAGTGGATGTCCGCGACGAGAGGCACCGGCGAGCGCCATACGACCTCGCGGAAGCCCTTGAGCGCCTTGGAGCCGTTCACGGAGACGCGCACGAGCTCGGCGCCGGCGGCGTTCAGGTCGTAGACCTGCTGGACGGTCGCCTCGACGTCGTAGGTCATGGTGTTCGTCATGGATTGGACGACCACGGGGGCGCCGCCCCCGATGGGCACGTCGCCGACCTTGATCTGCCGGCTCGTCACAGGACGTTCGCGTACCGCTGCCTCTGTCATCTCACTCCCAAATACTCGCTGTCGCTCTATTCTATTCCGGGATGAACGGCGTTCCCGTGAGGATTTTACTAAGGTCCGCGTAGGTTGCGAACACGAACAGCATCAAGACCAGCGCCACCCCGAACGCCGCGAACTTCCCCATCGTCTGCTCGCTCACGGGCCTGCCCAGTAGCTTCTCCGCCGCTATAAAGAACAGGTGCCCCCCGTCGAGCGGCAGGAAGGGCAGCAGGTTGAACAGCGCCAGGTTGAGGCTGATGATCGCCAGCAGCGGCAGGAAGAAGCCCTCCGAGACCGACGTGCTCGCCACCGACGTTATCCCTACGGGCCCGCTCACGTTCTTTACGAACGACCGCTCGCCCGTCACGAGGTCCCCGATAAACGCCCCCAGCGTCGCCGTGATCTCCCAGCACCGACCCACGGCCTGCCCGAGCGCCCCGAGCGGCCCATAAGTATCCTCGACCACCACCGGCCGCACCCCGACGAGGGCCCGCCCCGGGTTCTCGGGGTCGGCGATCAACTCCCCCGAGACGGTCCGCCTCTCCCCGTCCCGGCTCACGACGAGCTCGACCCTGTCCCCGGGCTCTCTCTGGCCCACGTTCTGTACGAAGCCCTCCCAGTTTTTGGCCTCTCTGCCGTCCACGGCGACTATCTTGTCGCCCTTCCGGATGTTCGCCTCGGAGGCCAGGGAGTTCGGCACGACCTCGGCGATCTCGTTCGTCGGCCGCGGGACGCCGCTCATGTAGATGCCGGTGAAGATCACGACCGCCGCCAGCACGTTCGCCAGCGGCCCCGCGAATATGATGGCCGCCCGCCGCCACGCGGACTTCGACTGGTACGTCCCGGGCCCCTCCTCGCCGTCCCCCATCCCCGCCATCTTGGCGAAACCCCCGAGGAGTATTATGCGGAAAGAATAGACCGTTTTGCCGAGTTTCTTCTTGAAGATCGGGGGGCCGAAGCCTATGCCGAACTCGGGGACGCGGACGCCGACGGCTTTGGCGGTGAGCATGTGGCCGAGTTCGTGGATGACGATGAGGAGGATCAGGCCGAGGATGCCGAGGACGAAGGTCACGCCGGGAGGCCCCCGGTGTGGCGCCGGGCCTCTTGCCTGGCCCAGGAGTCTACGGCCGTTATGGCTTCCATGCTGTTCATGTGGCCGAAGTCGGGCACGGCTTCCAGGACCTCCTCGATCGCGTCGGGTATCGAGAGGAATTGTATCTTGCCGTCCAGGAACGCCTCGACGACGACCTCGTTCGCCGCGTTGAGCGCTACGGGATAGGCGTTCCCCGCCTTCCCGGCCTCGACGGCGAGCGGCAGGCACCTGAAGACGTCGTTGCGCGGCTGGGCGAAGGTCCACGAGGCGCCGTCGAACGGCACGGGGGCGGCGCCCACTTCCACCCTCTCCGGGTAGAGGACGCCGTAGGAGATGGGGAGGCGCATGTCTGGCAGGGCCGCGTGCAGGATCACCGACCCGTCGTTGAACAGCACGCCGCCGTGGACCACGGACTGGCGGTGCACGACCACCTTCACGTCGTCGTAGGCCGCGCCGAAGAGGTGGTGCGCCTCGATCACCTCGAGGCCCTTGTTCATCATCGTGGCCGAGTCTATCGTGATCTTCGGCCCCATCTTCCACGTCGGGTGCCGGAGCGCGTCCTCCGGCCCTATCTCCAGTAGTTCCGCCTTCTCCGTGAAGAAGAACGGCCCGCCCGAGGCCGTGAGCAGGATGCCGTCGATCTCCCCTTCGCTCCGGCCGTCCAGGCACTGGAAGATCGCGGAGTGCTCGGAATCTACGGGGATCAGGGGGTTCCCCTCGGCGAGGGACATCACCCACTCGCCGCCGGCGATCAGGGACTCCTTGTTGGCCAGGGCCACCCTATTGCCGGCGCGCAGCGCGCCGACCGTCGCCGCCAGCCCGGCGAAGCCGACGATGCCGTTGAGAACAACGTCCGCCGGCGCCTCTGCAAGACGCTCCGCGGAGCCGGGCCCGGTCAGCGTCTCGCAGCCAAGGCCATCGAGATCGCCCGCCTCGCCGCTCTCCAGGGCGACGAACTCGGGCGAGAACTCCATCGCCTGATCTCGCAAAGCCCCGGCGCTCCGGCCGGCCGCGAGGCCGACGAGCTCGAAGCGGTCGGGGTGGGCGCGGACGACGTCGAGGGCCTGCAGGCCGATGCTGCCGGTCGAGCCGAGGATGGTC
>JAUJMB010000041.1 GCA_030447045.1 Rubrobacteraceae bacterium
CGTAGCGGGCGTTGTGCTTGAGCGCCTTGCGGTGCTGGTAGCGCTCGGGCACCGACGCCGCGTCCTTGCCGGCCACCTCTATAAAGTACCCCTCACCGTCGCGGTAGCCGACCTTGAGCGTCTTGAGGCCTGTCTTTAGGCGCTCCTCGGCCTCGAAGCGGGTGAGCCACTCGTGGGCGCCGTCCCTGAACCCTCGGGCCTCGTCGAGCTCGGCGGAGTAGCCGGGGCGGATGATCTCGCCGGACTTCTCGCTGATCGCCGCCGCTATGAGCTCCCTGACCCCCGGCGGCTCCTCCATCGCCCCGAGGACGCGCGCTATAAGCGAGCTTCTCTCGGCCACCGGGCCGAGCGCCCCCTTCAGGGGACCTATGGCCTCGAGCGCCCCCTTGAGCGAGAGCAGGTCGTTCGGGGAGGCTGAGAGGCGGACTATTCTCGTGGCTATGCGCTCGACGTCGGGTATGCCGGCCAGGTGCTCGCGCACCTCCTCGCGCAGCATGTAGTCGGGCACGAGCGCGTCCACGGCCTCCAGGCGCTGGCGCACGCGCCCCACCTCCAGCAGGGGCCGCTCCAGCCAGCGCCTGAGCGCCCTCTGTCCCATCGGGGTCCTGGTACGGTCTATCGTCCCGATAAGCTCGTCGAGGCCCAGGTTGCGCCGCGTGGCGGCGTCGAGGACCATCCCCGTGCCGGGGTCGTAGGGGCGGAAGGTGACGACCTGCTCCGGGGGGGCGCCCCCGCGCAGGGAGCCTAGGTACTGGATCAGGGCTCCGGCGGCCCCCACGAGCGCCGGCCTGCCGTCCAGCCCGAACCCCTTGAGACCTGCGACCCGGAAGTGCCGCTTGAGCGCCTGCTCCCCCGCCGAGGGCTCGAACGTCCAGCGCGGTACCGGGCTTATGGCGGCCCGCACCTTCGGCAGGTTCTCGGCAGCCGTCCGCTCCGGCACCACGAGCTCCCGCGGCGACCACCGCTCCAGCTCCGCGGCCAGCCCTTCCTCCGGCACCTCCGTCCCGGTGAACTCCCCCGTCGAGGCCTCGACGACGGCCACACCCGCCCTCCCGTCCCTGACCACGAAGGCGGCCAGGTAGTTGGCCCGCCCGGACGAGAGCACGTTGTCCTCGATGACCGTGCCGGGCGTGAGTATCCGGGTGACCTCGCGCGTGAACTGCTTGGGCTTCGTGGGGTGCTGGCGCTGCTCGGCCACGGCGACGGAGTGGCCCTTGCGCAGGAGCGTCGCCAGGTGTTCTTGCAGCGCGTGGTTGGGCACCCCGGCGAGGGGCACGCGGCCGCCGGCGTAACCGGCGGCCTCGCGGCTCGTCAGGCGTATGGAGAGGGCCTGGGAGATCTTCTTCGCGTCCTCCTCGAAGGTCTCGAAGAAGGTTCCCACCTGGTAGAAGAGGATCGTCCCCGGCGGCAGCTGCGCCTTCAGTTCTGCGTAGCGTCCGAGCATGGGGCTATTCTACGGGGACGCCCCCCTTTCGTCAGCCCCCGTTTGACTCCTCCGAATCGGCGCGGGCGTGGGGGTAGACCAGGACCGGCCCCCCGGCGGCCCTCACCACCTTCGTCGAGACGCTCCCGACCCGCGCCCGCTGCACCGCCCCGAGCCCGCGCCTGCCGACCGAGATGAGGGAGGGGACACCCGCCCCCGCGGCCTCCTCGAGGATGGTGACCGCGACCCCGTCCACGCCCTCGGCCGCCTCGTCCAAGAGGAGCTTCACCTCCGGGGTGCTCCCGAGGAGGGGCGCAAGCTCTTCGGCCCTGGCCTCGAGCTCGGACTCGGCCTCCCTCAGGGCGTGGTCCACGATCTTGGACTCCAGGGCGCTCATCTCCTGGGAGCTCTTGAGCACCCGCGGGTAGACCTGCACGAGCACGCCCTCGGCCCCGAACAGGCCCCCGATGCCGGCGGCGAGCTCGCCGGCCCGCCTCGCGTCCTCGGAGCTGTCGTCCGAGATCACGACGCGGGTCGGGGGCCACACCTCCCCCTCGCCGCAGACGACGAGGACCGGGCAGCTGGCGTGCTGGACGATGCCCTCGGAGACGCTGCCCATCAGGAGGCGCTTCACGCCGCCGAGTCCCCGGCGGCCGACGACCACGAGGTCGGCGCCCGAGGCTTCGGCCCGGCAGAGGATCTGGTCCACCGGCGAGCCCACGCACAGCCGCGCGTCGGCGACCTCGCCCCCCATCTCCCCGATCCGGTCCACCTGCTCGTCGAGGATCTTCTGCCCCTGCTTCGCAAACTCCGCGGGGGAGCGGAGCCTGAGCGCCACGCCCGCGTACTCCCTGGGCGGGACGAACTCGAAGGCGTGGACGACGTCGAGCTCGGCCCCGCTCCTGTTCGCCAGATCCACGGCGACCCGGCCCGCGCTCTCGGCGCACTCTGACCCGTCGGTGGCGAGCAGTATCCTCGTCGGGAACCTTTCCATCACGCTCTCCTTTCTCTCGTTCCTTCTCTCTTTTCTTCTCGGATTACAAGACCGTCAGCACGGCCCCGACCACGAAGGCCGCGTAGAACGCCCCGCCGACCATCAGGTGCCCCGCCCGCAGCTTCTTTGTGCGCCTGAGCGTGAGGTAGGCGAACCCACCCGAGGCCAGGGCCAGGGCCACGGCGAACACGTCGAGCGGCGCGAGGGCCCAGGGCGTAAAGAGGATGCCGAACGTTACGGGGATGGTGCTCTGGAACATCATCGCGCCGGTCATGTTGCCCAGGGCCAGCGTGTCCTTGCCGTCCCTTATCCAGAAGATGGAGTTGAACTTCTCCGGCAGCTCGGTCGCCAGCGGCGCGAGCACGAGGGCTATGAGCCCGGCGGGCAGCCCGAGCCCCTCGGCGGCGTGCTTGACGGCCTCGACGAAGAAGTGCGCCCCCACCACGATGAGCCCGAGGCTAGCTATGGTCTGGAAGACCACCGCGGCGAGCGGCGGGTCGGGCCTGCGGGGCAGGAGGAGCAGCTTCTCGGGCACCTCCTCCAGGTGGTCGCCGGAGACGAGGGTCTGGCGCACGTACTGGGCGTAGCCGATAACCAGGACCAGCGCCGCCAGGGCCTTGAGGTAGATCGGCAACCCGAGCAGCCCCACCCCGGCGGCCAGGGCGAAGAAGACCAGGAAGAAGCCAATGTCCCGGCCGATGGTCGCCTCGTCGATGCGCAGCACCGATCCCTGCTCCCTGCGGCGGCGGAAGGCCAGGGCCGAGGCCCCGACAACGAACAGGGCCAGCGTCGCCAGCATGAACGGCGCGCCCAGGATCGCGCCTACCCCTATCATGGCGCCCTCCTCGCGCGCCCCGCCCCTGACCACGGGCTCCATGATGGCCACGATGGCGATCATGCTCTCCGGCAGCGCGGTGCCGACCGCGGCGAGCAGGCTGCCGACCGCCCCCTGGCGCATCCCGAGGCGGGACCCGAGCATCTCAACCGCGTTCGTGAAAAACGCGGCGCCGAGCAGGATCACCCCCAGTGCTACTACGAACCCTATTACCGTTAACATTTCGAAACTCCTCTCCGTACTCTCCTGAACCATCGAAAGGAACCGCAGAACTTGGCTCCTACGGCCCAGCCCGCGGGGACCACCGGCAACGGGTACGAAGGGCAGGGGCGAGCGCCGCGGTAGACGGCGAAAAGCCACGGGATCTTGCGAGGGGGACCGCGCTTGCGGGCAGTACTCCCGGGGAGCCTTCCCGGAGGCTGAACGCCTCACGCGGCCCCGATGCGACGACCGTGACCGGGGGCTCGTGCGGGTCGGCGTGCGCAGTCTGCGGCATGGCCCATCTCCTCTGTGACGGGCCGCGGGGAACGCGAAAAGCGAGCCCACGCGGCCAGTTCTACTGGCGATGGTCTCGCTCGTTGCGCCTGGGCGCCGGTACCGGCCGGAAGCTCCGCTTCGTAATGACGACCGGCCCCCCACTCTTGCGGGTGGCTACTCCCCTACGCTTTTATTTTATCAAAGCACCTCGTGCCGTCAACGGAAGACGGTCGCGTCGGGGCCCCTCAGGGCGCTGCGCGGCCCGGGGGCGGTGGGAGGGGGCAGGCTTCGGTATCTGCCTTGCCCGGTTCACGTCCGCGCCCGCTCTGTACGCTGGCCGCGAAAGCGGATAACTTACCCCCCTGGACGCAACCAGGAAGGGAGGGTGCTTGAGCCCGAAGCCGGTGATACTCGACGTAGACCCGGGCCACGACGATGCGGTGGCGATCATGATGGCCTGCGGCTCGCCGGGGCTCGACCTCCTCGCGGTGACGACCGTCGCCGGCAACGCTACGTTGCCGAAGACCACGCGCAACGCGTTGCGCGTACTGTCCCTGATCGGGCGCACCGACGTGCCCGTCGCCGCCGGAGCCCCGGGGCCGCTTGCGCGCGAGCTCCGTACCGCCGAGGACATCCACGGCGAGAGCGGGATGGACGGGCCGGAGATCCCGGAGGCCGCCTTCGAACCGGACGGACGGGGCGCCGTGGAGCTTATCGCCGACACCCTCGGGGAGTCCCCCGAGCCGGTCGCCCTGATCCCGGTAGGACCGCTCACCAACGTCGCCGCGCTCCTGCGGGAGCGTCCCGACCTCAAGGGGAAGATCTCGCGCGTCTCCCTCATGGGGGGGAGCATGGGCCTCGGCAACACCACGCCGGCGGCCGAGTTCAACATCTTCGTCGACCCCGAGGCCGCCCGCGAGGTCTTCGAATCGGGGCTCCCGATCACGATGAGCGGCCTCGACGTCACCCACCAGGCCGGCGTCGGCGCGGCGGAGCGCGACCGCCTGCGGGACCTCGGGGGGCTGGGGGAGGTGGTCGCGGGCTTCCTGGACTTTTTCGCCGGGGCCTACGAAGGGGTCTTCGGCTTCGACGCCCCGCCCCTGCACGACCCCGTCGCGGTCGCGGCCATCCTCGAGCCCGGCGTCCTGAGGACGCGGCCCATGAACGTGCAGATAGAGTGCGAGAGCGACCTCACCCGCGGCGAGACGGTCTGCGACTTTCACGGCGTGACGGGCAGACCCCAGAACGCGGACGTCGGCGTGGAACTGGACCGGGAAACCTTCTTCGAGCTGCTGCACGCTTCGCTGAAGCGTCTGTAGAGGCTTCGGGCCAGAGGTCCGGGATAGGGTTCGTCCGAGACGGCCTATGCGCCGGCGGGAGGTGCCTACCCTTCCAGCCTCGCCTCCCGGAGCGCCCGGACGACGAAGGCATCGAACCCGGCGAAGGCGGTGGCGTCCTGGGGGGAGACCTCGAGCTCGGCGTGGTCGATGGCCGGCGTGACGGTCACGCGGAGGTCGGGCGCGATGCTGTCCAGGTTGTGGGACTCGGAGGCCGGGAAGTACTTGTCGTGCGGGCCGGTGGCGACCTCGACGGGGGCCCCTATCCTCTCCGTGCCGGCGAGCGGGGAGAAGGCCTCGAGGTCGGCCCTTACCCCTTCCGGAAGGTCCGAGTAGAGCCCGTCGAAGCGCGCGGGGTCCCTGTTGGCGAGCAGCGCGACCACGGCCGCGGCGTCCGGCTCGAGATCCTGCGTCCCGCGCAGGCGAAGGCCGCCCAAAGGGTTGGGGTCTCCGCGGCCGATGTTCTCCATCTCCGCGGAGAGGGCCCGCCGGTCTGCGCCGGGGGGGAGCGCGGCTATCATGGAGCGGGCGACCACGTAGGAGAGGAAGGGATCGGCGTCGTGGCGGGCGAAAGAGCCGTCTCCCTTCTCGTAGCGGCCCGTGGTGGCGACGTTCAGGATGGTCCGGATGTCCGAGTACGGGGCGACGCCGGCGACCAGGGAGACGCGGTCGCCGGCCTTAGGCCCCTCGGCGGCGAGGAGGGCGAGGGTCGCGCCGGTCGAGATGCCGACCATGGAGACCTCGCCTTCGGCGGCTTCGGGCCGGTCGGCAACGGCGCGGGCCACCTCGGCGGTCTCGTCTACGGTCTCTGGGGTGATCCTGTCCTCCATCAGCCCGGGAAGGTCGGGCAGGACCACGAGGTACCCGGCCCTCGCGAAGCCCTCGGCGAGCCTGCGGGCCTCCGGCAGCTTCCGGCCCTCGGGGACCGTGCCGTTTACGAAGAAGACCGCGGGCCAGGGTCCCTCCCCCGCCGGCCGCACGACCAGGGCGGGGTTGCCGGCGACGGTCTCCTCGCCGAAACGCGGCTCGCCGCTTACCGCCTCGGTCGCGGGCGTCAGGACCGGGGCGTCGAGGACGGTGGAGATCACGACGACCGCCCGCGCCTGGGCGTCGACCCAGGACCAGAAGGCGAGCAGCACGCCAAGGAGAACCGCCAGCAACACGAGGAAGACGGCGAGACGGCGCCGCCGCCTGAACTCTCTCTTCCTCGAGACCCGAACCCGCAAAGCCACTCCCACCGGGGACGACCCTTCCTGCGCTAACTATGCTACGGGAACCAACCTGTGTCTACGCCGGTGCGGCGGGCGGGCTTGAAACCCGCCCCTGCGGGCGGCGCGCGTGGTCGGCGATCCCCCGGCGCGCGCCTCCGTCATACCTTTTCGAGCGGACGGTGGGGGGCCGGCGGCAACTCGACGCGGACTTCGTCCCCGGGCCGCACCTCGCCGCCCTTGATCACGACGCCCATGACGCCCGCCTTTCGGACGAGGTTGCCCCATTCGTCGCGGTCGAGGACGGCCTGCATGAGGCCCGGTCGGAGGCCATCGAGTTGTTTGCAGGGGTTGCGCAGGCCCGTTATCTCGACGGAGGCCGTCTCGCCGAGGTGGAGGGTGGTTCCGGTCGGCAGGCCGAGCAGGTCGACGCCGCGGGTGGTGACGTTCTCGCCCATCTGCCCGGCGGAGACGTCGAAGCCCGCCGCCCGCAGCCCGTCGTGGAGCTCCGCGTGGATGAGGTGCACCTGCCTCAGGTTCGGCCGCGACGGGTCCTGCCTGACCCTGGAGCGGTGTTTTACGGTCTCGCCCATGTGGGCGTCGCCCTCGACGCCGAGCCCGGCCAGGAGCCGGATGCCGTCTTCGGTCGGCTTGCCGAAGGTGTGCCCCGCGCTGCGGCCGACCGCCGTCACCAGCCCCGTCATCGGGGCGTGTTCTCGGCCGCGGCGGGCCGCAGACCGGGAAGGCCGTCGATGCTGGCGGCGTTCTTGCGCGCCCGGTAGGCCGCCATCTTCTCGGGGCCCTTGCGCCGGGCAGAGGCGACGAGTTCCTCGCGGGGGCCAACGAACTCCATGAGCGGGACGCCAAACCCGCACGAGCTCGACACCCGGTCCACCGCCACGTCCACGACGGCCCTTGAGCCCGGCAGGTCGGGGAGAAGGCGGCGCAAGCCGTCGTGGGCTTCCCCGCCGGGCTCGTGCACCGTGCCCCGCCCGTAGAGGCGCACTATCCTGGGTGGGCCGTCGAAGGCGCAGAACATCAGGGTGATGCGTCCCCCGGCGTCGCCGCCGGCCTTGAGGTGGGCTATGGTCTCGACGCCGCTGCCGGTCAGGTCGAGCCAGGCGACCCGGTTCGCGTCGACGACCCTGAAGGTGTCGAGCCCGCGGGGCGAGACGTTGACGTGGGTACCTGGATCTGCCGGGGCGGTGGCGACAAAGAAGACCGGCTGCCCCTCGATCCAGCCGACGAACTCGTCCGGGATCTTCTCGAAGGTCTGCGCCACTGACTGCTCCTCTTTTCGGACCGGAACCGGCTCTCATGCTCTCCCAATCCGGGCGGCGGGTCAACGGCAAGCGTGTGTCTCCTGCCGCCCCTGGCCACGGCGACGCGAGGCGGAGGGCGTCCTAGCCGACCGCGAGGGCTACTATCCCGAGGACCATGCAGGAGGAGGCAAGAAGGCGGCGCCCCAGGCCGTCCTCGGCGAGCAGGCCACCGCCCAGGAGCGTCCCGATGAGGATGCCGATCTCGCGGGCCGGGGCGACGCGGCTCACCGGGGCGAAGACCAGCGCCGTGAGAACCAGCACGTAAGCGGCGGGGCTGAGCACAGCCACGCCTAAGACTTCGGGCCGGCGGGTCCGCCAAGCGCCCCGGATCTCCTCCCTCCTCCGCAGCGCGACGGGAAGGAGGACGAGGGTCTGCACCAGCAGGGAGCCCCAGTAGTAGAGGACCGGCGAGAGCGAGAGGCCGTCGACGGCGTACTTGTCCCACAGGGTATAGGCGGCGATAAAGGCGCCGGCCGACACGCCGAAGACCACCCCAAGCCACCTCTCCCCCGACGACCTTCTCCCCCCTTCCGGTTCCCAGGCCAGCAGAGAGACCCCGGCGACGATCAGGAGGATGCCGGCCCAGGCTACCGGACCGCCGCGCTCTCCGAGCAGCAGGATCGCGGCCCCGCTCGCGAGCAGGGGCCCCGTGCCCCGCGCCAGCGGATAGACGACGGAGAGGTCCCCCACCCCGTAGCCCTTCTGCAAGAGGAGGAAATACCCGACGTGCAGCGCCCCCGCGCCGAACACGAAGAGAAGCCCCACGGCTCCCACGCGCTCGCCCCCGATAAAGACGCCGGCCGCCAGGGGCGCGAAGATCACCGTCGAGAGCGCGCTGTAGAGCCAGACAAAGGCGGGCCCGCTTGCGTCGCCGCTGGCGCGCTTGGCCAGGAGGTTCCAGGTGGCGTGAAGGAGGCCGGAGATCAACACCAGGCCCAGGGCGAAGGGGGTCACGGTCTCGCTCCTTTCGCCAGGCCTCGCCTCAGAGACGGGCGCGCGGTTGTCACGACCCTTCGCCCCCTAGCGCCCCCGGCGCTGTCCGCCTTCGACGCCTTCTCCGCGGGGTACGAAACCCGGCACGGAGCGGGCGCCAAGCATAGCAAGGCCGTGCGGGACCTCTCAACCCGGCGGGCCTGGCCCGGGAAACGAACTTCCTCTTCGCCTCGACGGTTACCCGCACGCCCCGCGCGTATACTCTCCGACCGTGACCGGAGGAGGGACATGACGTTCGGGCCGTGGGGGGAGGCGGCGCTCGGGGCCCGGGAGGTGCTCGCGAGGGCGACCCGGCGCTCGGCGGCCGGGTGGCGCGAGGCGGTGGCCGCCGGCGTGACGGACACCGCCGCCCCGTTCCGCCTCGGCGACCTCTCGCGGGCGCAGTGGTTTCTCTGGACGGGCGCGGGACTGTCCGCCGGCGAGCGGGCGGGCCGGGGCACGCCGGCGGGCCGGGCCTTCCCTTCGAGGGCGCTCGTGCTCGGGACGCTGGCCGCGGACCTGTACCTGGCGTACACAACGCTCAGGGAGAGGAGCCGCTGGCTGCCCGGGACCGTCGGGGAGGCGGACTGGGAGCTGGCGCACCGGCGGGGAGCGGGGGTGCTGCTCGACGCGGCGGAGGCGTTGGGGGGGACGCTCATCAAGGCCGGCCAGTTCGCCTCCTCCCGCCCGGACCTCCTACCCGCCGCGTACACCGAGGAGCTGTCTTCGCTGCAGGATCGCGTCCCCCCGCAGCCGTACGGCGTCATCGAGGAGGCCGTGGCCCGCGAGCTCGGGCGCCCCATAGACGAGGTCTTCTCCCATTTCGACCGCGAGCCCGTCGCCGCCGCCTCCATCGCCCAGGTCCACCGCGCGACGCTGCGCGACGGGCGGGCGGTGGCGGTAAAGGTCCAGTACCCCGGCATCCCGGACCTGATCGAGGCAGATCTAGAGGCCCTCGAGTCCATCTTCGACGCCATCGCCCGGCTCGAGCCCTCGGTGCGCCTGCGGCCCATCGCGGACTACCTCCGCTGGACCCTCCCCCTGGAGCTGGACTTCCGTCGCGAGGCCGGGGCCATGGCGGGCCTCCGGCGGGCGCTCGGCCACCGCGGGGACGTGGTGGTGCCGGAGGCCGTGGAGGGCATGACCACCGAGCGGTTGCTCGTCATGGACTTCGTGGAGGGGATCAGGATCTCCGACCGCGACGCCCTCGCCGCCGCCGGCGTCGACCCCGCCGCGGTGGCCGAGACGCTGAACGACGCCTTCGCCGAAGGGCTCTTCCGGCACGGCGTCCTCCACGCCGACCCGCACCCCGGCAACCTCCTCGTCCAGCCGGGCCCCGACGGCCCGCGCCTGGTCCTGCTCGACCACGGCCTCACCATGGACTTGGAGCCGTCCTTCGTCGCCACCCTGGCCCGGATGATCGGCGCCATGAGGGGGGGCGACCTGGAGGCTATAACCCTCGCCTTGGGCGAGGCCGGGCTGCCGGTGGGGCCCGAGACCGACGTCGAGACCCTGCTCGGCGTCGTAGGCGTCCTGCTCGGCGGCGGGCGCGAGGAGGCGCGTCCGGAGCTCGGGGAGCTAGGCCGCGGCCTCGGGGCCAGCGTGGGCGACCTGCCGCCCAGGTTGCTCCTCGTAGGCCGCGCCATAGGCCTGCTCGATGGGATCACCCGCGCCCTCGACCCGGACCTCGACGTCCTGGAGATTGTCGCGCGCCACGCCGACGATTCTTAGAGAACGTCTGGGGGGCTACCCCGGGAGCTACCCGGCGGAGCCGCGGCGGGAGTAGAACTCGTCGAGGAGGGGGGCGCTGATCTCCTCCACGATCTCTACCTGCCTGGGGGTGAGGTCCTCCTCCCAGCCGCCTGGGGAGGCCTTCCGGTAGAACTTCCCCTGCCCCTTCATGTCCTCCGGGATGGCCTCCCAGGAGTGCTTCTCGACGGCCCGGGCAAGCGCGTCCCCGCCGGCCTCTATTCCAAGCTCCGAGTAGATGCGCCTCATGGCGCCCAGGGTGTCGGCCAGCAGGTCCTCGTAGCGGACCAGGGTCTTGGGGCCCCCGTGGGCGTCGAAGGCCTCCCTGGCCCTCTCCATGTTCCGCAGGTACTTTTTGGCCGACCTCTTCACCACGGCGTCGGGTTGTTTGGCGGTAAGGGACTTGCGGCCCGAGCCCGCGGCGCGGCGCTGCTCCTTCTGCCAGCTGCCCTCCCGCGTGGCGTCGAGGGAGGAGGAGACGACGTCCCTGGGGTCGCGGACCAGCAGGATCATGCGGCTCTCCGGCAGCGCCTCCATGAGGAAAGGGGCGCCCACGCCGCCGCCCGGCTCTTTCACGACGAGAAAGTCGTCGGGGCCGAGGTTCGGGAAGGCGTACCTGGCGCCCGTCAAGACGAAGTGCCTTATGGAGGAGATCCAGGCGGGTTTGGCCGGGGTGCCCATTATAAAGTTAGCCGACTCCGTCTTGGCCTTCGGGTTGTTCTCGTAGAACTCCCCGAAGAGGTGGCCCACCCGCGGCTCCCTCCAGACCGCGGTCCCCTCCATCTCGCCCATCATGGAGGCGAGCCACGTGCTCCCGCTCCTGGCGACACAGAAGATCCAGACGACGTTCGCCGGGCTCAGGCCCTCGCCGGCCTCCTCCGGCGCGACGACGCGCGGACGCCTCGCCCCGGCCGAGGCCGCCGCCAGCCGGTGCCTGAGGACGGCCAGCTTCGGGTACCGCGTGGAGGCCCGACGCCACGCCCACAAGCCCCTGTTCTTCAGCCGTGATCCGAAAGACGTGCCCATCGCATACCTCGTCAGAGTCGCCTGCCCTCGATAGCCGCGGTCAGGTTAGAGCATCCCGCGCCGTTAGTAAAATCGGGAGGACGCCACCGCGCGACCGGCCGGGGACCGATCTTCCCGACCTCGGGTGTGGTCGGCCCTCCCCGCAACCCGCCCCAAATCCCGTAGACTTACCCCGACGGAGACCCGAGAAGGAGCCCGACGATGGCAGACCTACCGCAGCAGGGCCAACCCCTACCCGAGATCGACCTGACCGCCGAGGACGGGAGCCGCCTCGGAAGGGAAGACCTCGCCGGCCAGAGGACCGTCCTCTACTTCTACCCCAAGGACGACACCCCCGGCTGCACGAAGGAGGCCTGCGCCTTCCGCGACCGCATGGGGGACTACGGCGAGGCCGGCATAAGGGTCTACGGCGTCTCCCTGGACTCCCCGGAGTCCCACCGCGAGTTCAGGGAGAAGTACAACCTCAACTTCCCGCTCCTCACCGACGAGGACGGCCGCGCCGCGGAGGCCCTTGGCGTACTGCGCGACAACGGGGAGGTGGCGAACCGTGTCACCTTCCTGCTCGCCCCGGACGGGAACGTCGCGAAGGTCTACCCCGAGGTCTCCCCCGAGACCCACGCCGACGAGATCCTCGAAGACGCGCAGTCCCTCTAGGGTCTTTGTTTCGGCCCACCGGGGTAAGAAGGGGGCAGGGCAAAGATACAACCCACGGCAGGAGGTCGAGATGAGCGCCGGACAAGGCGGAGACAGGTTTCGGGAGCTGGAGCAGGCGTACGGCGAGTACACCGTCTACGACCAGCACTACGAGAAGGTCGGCAAGATCGACGACCTCTTCGTGGACGAGAACGACGAGCCCGAGTACATAGGGGTCAAGACGGGTTTTCTCGGGATGAAGTCCACCCTGATCCCGATAGAGCTCGTCCGCGTGAACGACCGGCGCA
>JAUJMB010000198.1 GCA_030447045.1 Rubrobacteraceae bacterium
CGATCTCGTCGGCCCCCTCCCTGTCGTAGAGGGCCGCGAGCTCCACCGGGTCCCCAGCGTCCCTGAGGTTCTTGAAGTTCGTCCCCTTGACCACCCGTCCGGCGTCCACGTCCAGGCAGGGTATGATCCGCACCTTCAGGCCCACGACACCACCCCTACGGTCACCGCATCCCTTCTAAGCCGCATATCCAGAGGTTAAGACAATAGATCGCCACTTGCCAGCACCCACCAACGTAACCGCGCGGCGGCCCCGGCAACACCCTAATGGCTAAAAGCGCCCTGCGAGGGCACGCGCCGAAAGCGGGGCCCGATCGGGCGGACCGCTACACGTACGGGACCCCGGCGGCCCGCGCCTCCTCGGCGATGCGCTCGCGCAGGGCGTCCTTCGCCGGCAGGAGGACGGAGCCCTCGGTCCCGGACCCGACCACCATCGAGCCGTCCCTACCGCGCCAGTGGCGGTGGACGGTGTAGGCCGCGAGCGTGCCCTCCACGAGCGCCAGGACGCGGTCGAGCTCGGCGTGGGACATCGTGGCCGCCACCTCGAGTTTCGAGACGTCTATGTTCTCCTCGGCCGTCAGGTCGGCGGAGAGGTTCCCGGTCCTCAGGCGCAGGCCCGGGGTGTCCCACAGGACCTCGATGGCGCCCCGGATCGCCTCTGCCCTCCCCTCCTTGTTGCCCTTGCGGAGCTTCGGGTCCTGCATCCCCCGCAGCACCGCCGCGAGGTCCCCGTCGCCCCCGGAGCGCTCCAGGGAGAGCACCTTCAAGGCAGCGGCCGAGTCCACCTCGACGACGACCCTCTGACCCCTCTCCCTCGGGAACGGGTAATCCGTGTACTCGATGCCGATGCCTTCTAGCTCAAGGAGCAGGTCTTCGGCGAGGGGCGCGCCGCCGAACATTTTGCGGCTGGCCGAGTAGGCCGGCAGTGCAACCTTGGAGAGGATGCGCTCGATCCTGCGCGTCCCCCGCTCGTTCGGGATGGCGAGCGGCGCGTCCACACCGACGATCACCCCGCGCCGCTCCTCCCCGTAGGCCTCGATGGCCCCGCGCAGCTCCTCAGGGGTCTCCGCGAAGGAGTTGGCGATGATGCTCCCCCGCTCGTCCATGACCACCAGGCACGACTCTTTCTCCCGCGCCTCGCCCGGCCTCCACGCCAAAGCGCAACCGACGAACCTCAAACGTCCTCCCTCCCGGCGGCCTCGACGACCCGCGCGACCTGCGCGCAGACCTCCCGACACACCGCTTCGTCCTCGTGCTCCACCATCACCCTCACCACCGGCTCCGTCCCACTCGGCCTGAGCAGGATGCGCCCCTCGCCCCCGAGCCTCTTCTCCGCCCCGGCGACGGCCCTCTCGACCTCGTCGAGCGCGGCCACGGTCTTCGCCGAGCCCGCACCACCCACGGGCACGTTGATGAGTTGCTGCGGGTAGACCTCCATAACCCTAGCAAGCTCGGAGAGCCTCTTCCCGCTGCGGACCATCACGTCCAAAAGCGCGAGCGCCGTCACCAGCCCGTCGCCCGTCGTCGCGTGCTCGGAGAGGATGACGTGCCCCGACTGCTCACCGCCCAGTGGTGCCCCCGTCCGCAGCATCTCCTCGGCGACGTGCCGGTCCCCCACGGGCGTGACCTTGTAAGAGATCCCCATCGCCTCCATGGCCTTGAAGAAGCCGAGGTTGCTCATCACCGTGACTACCACACCGGCGCCCAGGGCGCCACGCTCCTTCAGGTCGCGGGCGAGGATGGCGAGGATCCTGTCCCCGTCCACCACGTTGCCCACTTCGTCCACGGCAAGCACCCGGTCCGCGTCGCCGTCGAAGGCGAACGCGACGTCGTGGCCCATAGCGTCGAGGTCACCGACGTGCGTCGAGCCGCAGCCCTCGTTGATGTTCGTGCCCGTGGGTTCGGCCCCTACGACCGTCACGTCGGCCCCGATCCGGCCGAACATCTCCGGCGCCGCCCTGTAGGCCGCGCCGTTGGCACAATCCAGCAGTACCTTGAGGCCCGAGGCGTCGGGGCTCAGGCGGCCGAGCACGTGCCGCGCGTAGAGCCCGGCGGCGTCCTCCAGGCTCTCCACGGGGCCGATCCCATCCCCGGTGGGACGCGGCGCGTCCTGCCCGGTGAGCGCCTCGATCTCGCGCTCCTTCTCCAGCGCCAGCTTGCGCCCCTCGCCCGAGAAAAACTTGATGCCGTTGTCCGGGTAGGGGTTGTGCGACGCGCTGACGACCGCCGCAGCGCTCGCCCCGAGCCCGGGCGCGAGCGCCGCCACCCCCGGCGTCGGGATGACGCCGAGGTCCACGACGCGCGCGCCGCCCGCCGAGAGCCCCGCCGCCAGAGCGCCGGAGAGCATCCCGCCAGAGAGCCGGGTGTCCCTGCCGACGACGACCGTCCCCCCAAAAGCGTGGGCCGCGGCCAGCCCGAGGCGGAGGGCGTCCTCGGGGGTCAGGTCCCTGTTCGCCACCCCCCGCACCCCGTCGGTGCCGAAAGCTATGGTCCTCTCGCTCAGCCTCTCTCCTCTCTGTCTTCCGCGTAGATCCTGAACCCTACCTGCTCCCTGTGTCTGAACGACCTGTAGAAGGCCAGGCTCCCGTCCGAGGCTATAAGGTCCATGCGTTCGGCCCCAACCCTCGCGAACGCTTCCTCCACGAGCCCCCTGCCGACGCCCCGGCGACGCCACCCCTCGTCCACGGCCAGCAGGCCGAGGTGCGCCTGGAAGACGCCGTCGGAGAAGACCTGGGCGAACCCGACGACCTCCTCGCCGGTCTCGAGGGCCACGGCGACTATCGTCGTCACCCCCGGCGCCGTGAGCGACCGGCGGGTGAACCCCGGATCGTAGCGGAAGTTGTCCCACCCGAGCGAGGCGAGGAGCCCGACCACCCCAGGGAGATGCGGGCCCGCGTCGAACGCTCTGTAGGCCACGGACGGGCCCCTCCCTTCGGGCTTCACGCCGGCCTCCCTCTAGGCGCTAACGAGCCCCTCCGGGTACGGAAGGGCTCGTCGAGTAAAGCGTCTCTCGTTTCGGTGCCGTTAGCGCTTGGAGAACTGCGGGCGCTTGCGGGCCTTCTTGAGGCCGTACTTCTTGCGCTCGACGGCCCGGTCGTCCCTGGTGAGCATGCCCGCGGCCTTGAGCTCGCCGCGGGCCTCCTGGGACTCCTCGGCCAGGGCCCTCGCGATGCCGTGGCGCAGGGCCTCGGCCTGGCCGGTGAGGCCGCCGCCCTCTATCTTGGCGACGACGTCGTAGCGGGTCGCGGCACCTAGGGTCTCCAGAGGGCTCCTTACGGCCATCTGGTAGGCCGGGCGCGGGAAGAACTCGGCCATGTCGCGGCCGTTCACCGTGATCTTGCCGTCGCCCGGGAGCAGGCGCACCCTCGCAACGGCGGTCTTGCGCCTTCCGGTCCCCGTGTAAAGGGCAGCTTCAGCCATCTATCCCACCTCGAGCGTCTGCGGGTCCTGGGCGGCGTGCGGGTGCTCGGGACCGG
>JAUJMB010000199.1 GCA_030447045.1 Rubrobacteraceae bacterium
AGTTTAACGACCTTCCCCGCTGTGAAAATCAAACGCTCGGCAAAGCATCGGTTAGGAAGCGCGAAGGCGGGGGCCGC
Source organism: Rubrobacteraceae bacterium (assembly GCA_030447045.1). The sequence continues at coordinate 78 of JAUJMB010000199.1, forward strand.
GCTCGCCGCCTTCGCTCGGTGCGCCACTCTCTTCCGGAAGAACTCTTGCCTCTACCGGGAGTCACCAGCCGAGGATCCTTCGGAAGACGTCGCCGACTGCTCTACGGTGACGGAGGATGTCTGAGAAGAGACGATGCCGCCGCCCGAGTAGACGAACCCCATCGTGCCCCCACCGGCGCCCGTACGCTGCTCGGAGCGCACGCTTTTGCCGTCGGTGAAGAGGATGCCCAGTGCGCCCCCGCCTTCCTTGCGCACCTTGCACTCGAGCTTTCCGTCCCGCGGCTCGAAGGCGTAACGCTCCGGGACCTCGCCGTTAAAGGTTCTCTCGTCTCCCCCGACCGAACACGAGCCGGCGAATTTGGTACCCGGTTTGCCCGTTACCGTGAGCGTGACCTCCCGGTTGCCGTCCCTGCCTTTGGCGGAGTCCTCGGCGCCTACCGGGCCGTTTTCCGTGATCCGCACGTCGCCCGCCTGCGCTGCGGCCTCGCCCATGCCAGCCTCGGCGTCCCCCGCCCGGGCACCCGCGCCGTCCGCGCGGACCTCAGCGTCACCGGCCTTCGCAACGAACGGGTCGTCACCGTCGCCTCCGGCGCTCGCTTTCGCAGCCTGCGGGCCTTTCTGGGCTTCCGTCTTCTGACCGGAGTCCGGGTCGGCCACGTCGGTACCGGCGCGCGCCTCTCCGACCCCCCCGCAGGCCGCCGCGGCGAAGACCGAGGCAGCAACGACGACGGCCGCCAGAAACGGAGCCCCCTCGCCCCCGGTCGCCGTTTCCCGAAGACGTCGTAGTACCCCGGCGGCGCGCGGGGGACGCGTCCGCCGGGCGCGGGTTGCTGCGGCGGCCCCCCTTGGCTCTCGCCCCCTGGGGACCTGTGTGAGCTCGCCCACGGCAAAATAGCATTCCTGCTCTCGGGCGCACCGCTCGCAGAGAAGGACCCCAAGGACCGTCGTCGCCGCCGGGCGACCGCACGGGATCTCTGTCTGACTCCGCACCTGGCATGTCCTCGGCTGCGCTGTCTCCCCGATCAAGGGTGGCTCCTCTCTGCCGTGGCGTTGGGTCTCGGGCGCCCCTGCGAGGCGGCGCCGTCGAGAGTCCCCGACGATCCTCAACTACTACCAGGAAGCTTAGAGAAGAGGGATTTGAGCGTGTTTAAGGGAGCATTTGAATCTTCCAAAGAACGACCTCGCGGGCGCCCGCGAGGTCGGGTGTATTCGTTCGACGAATTGGGCGTGCCGAACAGGCGGACTAACCCGCTAGGTCTGCTGAGCTCCCGCGGCTCAGAGGGGCGATCCAATCCAAGAACCTTTTAGGGCTCATGCTTACCAGGCCGATGGTCTCGCCTGTCATCTCCGGCGACGGGTCGAGGGCCACGGCCCTCACGTGCGCGCAGGGCCCGTAGAGCGTCGAGATCAGCTCCCCGACGGAGGCTTCCCGGGCCCGCCAGTCCTGCTCGAATGCGCCCCCGAGCCAGGCGAACAGGTGCGCCTCGCCCTCGCCGCTGAAGACGGGCAGCGCCCGCACACCATCGCAGCTCATGGTCAGCACTTCCGTTCGGCAAACCCCGCGCTTTGACAGCAGCCACCACCTCGAACCCGGGCATCTTTGCGGCGGCACCAGGTCGGGCCGCGCCTTACGTTTGCTCGTCAACCGTCCTCCTTGCTTGTGGGCTTGCGACCCATCGATCACCCGGCGGGCTTCCTCGCCCCCGGCCTTCGAGTGGAGTCCGAGGTCCAATCCCCGCGGTCGGGGGTTCATCGCGACCGATGTGGTGATACCCACCTGGCAGTTTCAGCCTCGCTACCCCCTCGTCTCGGCTCCGCCGACGTCGGACGCCGGGTAGCTGTAATCGAGCGGGAGCCGCGCGGCGCGATCAGAACCGGCCCTTCAGCTTCCCGCAGCACCCTGGTCGAGACGCTGCCCAAAATCATGCGTTTGGGAGCGCCCAGGCCGCGGCTACCGACCGCCAGGAGCGTCGACTGGCTCTTCTTCTGCCTGGCCACGGACAACACCGCGAGCGCTGGCTCTCCCTCGGCCAACTTCGTCTCGGGCCGACACCGCGTCGGCGCCTCCAGCCGTTCCGGCCGAGCGTCCAGGGCCAGCAGGTTCTGCAGACGCGCCTCGTCGAGCTCCAAGCGTTGCCGGGCGCTGCGTCCCCCCACCGGCTCGGCGGGATCGCGGTAAGCACGCACGAAGGTGACTTCGGTCCCGAAGGCGTCCGCCAGCTCCGTGGCGAGCCTGCCCGCCTTCTTCGCCGGTAGCGAGCCGTCGTCGCCGACGACGATCCTCGCCGGAGGCCACGCCTGCTCCCCGCCCCGCACGACCAGCACCGGGCAAGTGGCCCGGTGCACCACCCCCTCGGAGACGCTGCCGGTGATCAGCCGCTTTATTCGCCCAACCCCGCGGCGCCCGACGATCACCAGGTCGGCCTCAAGCCTCTCGGCGAGGAATATTATCTCCTCCGCGGGCCCGCCCTCCCTGAGGTGCTGCCCCACGACGCTACCCCCCGCGACCTGCGCGTTCCAGACCTGCCTCCTTAACAGCTCTCTGGCCTCCCCTCTGGCTTGGCGGGAGTAGTCGTCGAACACCAGGGCCGGATACGCCGGGGGCGGTACGTCCGTCCAGACGTGGACCACGTGCAGTTGCGCCCCGGTCTTGCGGGATATGTCCGCCGCGGCCTGCCCCGCCAGCGCGGCGTCGCCAGATCCATCGGTAGCAAGCAGGATAGTCGTCAGCGAAGCGTTCATCCGGCGTCGCCTCCCCGAGGTTCTCTGGCGACCAAGCCGTAGATGTACAGTAAGAGGACGGCGCCGAGCGTCGCCACCAGGACGGACCAAACGTCGAAACCGGTCGTCCCGGACCCGCCTAGGACGCCCACGACAAAGCCACCCACGGAGGCCCCGGCCATGCCCAGGAGGACGGTGACGATAAAGCGGCCCGGGTCCGGGCCGGGCACGATTCGCTTGGCCAGCATCCCCGCGATGGCCCCCACCAGGATCCAGCTCATCAGGCCCATACCCTTCCTCCTCTTTGTCGCGCCCTTCGTTTCGCGTCGTGTACAGGTAGTCTCAAGGTTCGCCATTGGAGCGGCCTTTACGGTCCATTAGAATTCTCAAAGAAGCCATGCCCCCGGCCCCACCCTGGGGTAGGATTGCCGCAGAACACCGATGATGCGTATTCTCATAGTGGAGGACGAGGAGCACCTGGCCACGCTCGTCGCCGAGGTGCTCGGCAGGGAAGGCTACGCGGCCGAGGTGGTCGGCGACGGCAGGACGGCCCTCGCCCGGGCGCTCGTCGAGCCCTTCGACCTGCTGGTGGTCGATTGGATGCTGCCGGACCTCGACGGGGTCCAGGTCGTCAAGAGGCTCAGGGCGGCCG
>JAUJMB010000200.1 GCA_030447045.1 Rubrobacteraceae bacterium
GGAGGCCGGGGCGCCGCGGCGACGTTACCGTAGACTGGGGGGCATGAGGAAGTACGGCGAGACCCGCGTGCTGGTGGCCCTCGGCGTCACCATCGTCATCTGGGCCTCGGCCTTCGCCGCGATCCGGGCCGGCCTGGAGGGCTACGCGCCGGGGCACCTGGTCCTGCTCAGGTTCCTGATCGGCTCGGCGCTGCTGGTCGTGTATGCGGCGGCCACCCGGATGCCGCCCCCGGCGTGGCGGGATGTGCCCGCGGTCCTTCTCGGCGGTCTCCTCGGTTTTTTCGGCTACCACGCGGGGCTCACGTTCGGTGAGGTAACGGTGGAGGCGGGGGCGGCCAGCCTCATCATCTCCTCGGTGCCGGTCTTTACGGCCCTGCTGGCGGCGGCGTTCCTCGGGGAGCGGCTGGGACTTTTGGGCTGGGTCGGCACGGCCGTCAGCTTCTGCGGCGTCGCCCTGATCTCGCTGGGTGAGGGCGGAACCCTGGGCATCGACCCTGGGGCCCTGCCGATCCTGCTGGCCGCCGTCTCCGAGAGCCTCTTCTTCGTCTTCCAGAAGTCGTACCTCACAAAGTACGGCTCTCTCCGGTTCACGACCTACGCCATCTGGGCCGGTACGCTCGCCATGCTCGTCTTCGCGCCCGGGTTGGTCGAGGCGGTCGGCGTGGCCCCGCCTGAAGCCACCCTCAGCGTGGTCTTTCTCGGGGTCTTCCCGACGGTGGTCGCCTACCTGGCCCTCGGGTACGCCTTTGCCCGGATGCCGGCCTCGAACGCCACGAGCTTTCTCTACCTGGTGCCCGCGCTCGCCTTTCTCGTCGCCTGGGTCTGGCTCGGCGAGGTTCCCACCCTGCTCTCCGTGGTTGGCGGCGCCGTGGCCCTCACGGGCGTCGTGCTCGTCAACGCGAAGCGCCGGTAGGGGTGTTCTCCCGCCGCGGCGGGGGCGCCGGCGGGTTTCGGGGAGCCGGGGGACGGTTCGGGGGTAGAATTGCTGCGTTCCAGACGGAAGGATCTTCTCTTATGCAGGCAAGGGATACAGCCCGGCGCGTCAGCCCGCGGACGCAGATAGGGCACGTCCACCTGAAGGTGGCCAACATAGAGCGCGCCCTGGGTTTCTACCGGGACATCTTGGGCTTCGAGGTGACGCAGTGGTACGGCCAGGACGCGGTCTTCCTCTCGGCGGGCGGGTACCACCACCACATAGGCCTCAACACATGGATGAGCCGCAACGCCCCGCCCGCGCCCAGGAACTCGGCCGGCCTCTTCCACCTCGCCATCCTCTACCCCACTCGGCGCGACCTGGCCCAGGCGCTGCGCTGGCTGCTGGAGGCCGAGTACCCCCTGGAGGGCGCCTCCGACCACGGCGTCTCCGAGGCCCTCTACCTGAGCGACCCCGACGGCAACGGCGTGGAGCTCTACCGCGACCGCCCGCGCGAGGAGTGGCCCCGCACCCCCGACGGCGGCCTCGCCATGGTGACGGCGCCCCTGGACGTCGGCGGCCTGCTCGCGGAGCTGGACGAGCCCGAAGCGTAGGCGGGCCTCTCGGCTCCCCTCAGCCCTCGCCTCGCCCGGCGAGGACGGCGGTCGCGTGGGCGGCGGCGTCCGAGAGGGTGTCGAGGGATTCCTCGCTGAGGTTGTCTGTGTCATCGCAGGCCAGGTGGTAGCAGCGGTCGAAGGGGGCGCCCGCCTCCCCGCCGAACGCCTCCTGCTGCTCTTCCGTCTTCGTGCCCTCGGCGCCGGAGAAGAGGCCGCCCGTGGGGACGCCCTCGTCCTGGAAGGGGCCGTGGTCCGAGCGGCCGTCGAGCGCCGAGTTCGTCTCGGCCTCGATATCCCTGGCCTCGAAGTACGAGCCGAAGACGTCCTCGACCTCGTCGGGGCCCTCGTAGACGGTGTTCGTGAAGTTCGGGGAGCCGACCATGTCGAAGTTGAGGTAGGCCGAGATCTCCTCGATCTCGCCCTCCTCCAGCCCCTCGACGTAGTGGCGGGAGCCAAGGAGCCCGATCTCCTCCGCCCCCCAGAACGCGAAGCGTACCCGGTTGCGAGGCTCCGCCTCTAGTTCGGCGAGCGCGAGCGCTATCTCCAGAACCGTCGCCGACCCCGAGCCGTTGTCGTTGATGCCGGGTCCTGCAGGCACGGAGTCGAGGTGCGCCCCGACCATCACCGTCTCCTCCCCGGTGCCCCCGACCTCGCCCCCGGGCATCTGGGCTATGACGTTGGTAGTCCGGTTGCCGCCACCCTCCGCCGCAAAGACCCGCGCATCCGGTGTCTCACCGCTCGCCAGCAATTTCTCCCCGAGCGACCCGCTCGTGCCCATCACGGGAATGCCGACGCCGGCGGCGCCGAGGGACCCGCGCAGGACCTCCCCGCCCGCCTCACCCGCGTTGAAGATGAGCACTGCCGAGGCACCGGCATCCTCTGCGTACGCGGCCTTTGCCCGGAAGGTGCAGGTGCCGCGGCGCAGAAGCGCGACATCCCCTTCCGAGAAACCTTCGAAGTCTTGCGGCTCGCACCCGCTCGTGGAGCTTCGGGCGTCAACGGGCCGCAGCCTGCCCTCCGCCTCGCCGGTGCCGGAGCGCTGCATGAGGGCGAAGTCCGTCTCCTGCACCGTTGCTCCTTCGATTTCCAGGTCCGCATCGCGGACGACAGCGTAGTCGGGGACCTCGAAGGACTGGATCTCTACCTCGTAGCCGGCCCCGCGCAGCCTGTCCGCCACGTAGGCCGCGGAGGCGTCGTAGCCGGGGGTGCCGGCGGCGCGGTTGCCGCCGTGCTCGTCGGCGATGGCCTGGAAGCGCTCCGCGTGGCCCATGATGCCCCCGACGTCCACCGCTTCGCGCAGGTCCGAGGAGAGCCCTTGGGGTCGGTCTGGCCCGACGTCCGTACGAACGTCGGGCTGCCGGGACGAGAAGACGAGGACGGCAGCGACGGTGAGGAGGGTGAGCGCGGCGGCAACCGCCATCGCGATCCGGCGAGTTTTCGGCATGGAACCTTCCTCTCCCGCGTGCGTCGGCGGGGCCAATGTACCACGGCGGCGGTAGCCAGCGTCCGCCCGCGGCCTCCGGTCTTCCAGGGCGGACGGCGGGCACGAAAAAGGCGGCCCCGAAGGGCCGCCCGAATGCTGCGAACGGGTCGGGGTTTAGCCGCCCGTGTACTCGAAGATGTAGAGGCCGAAGTCACGGTCGCTCGCGGCGACGTACTCCTTGCCGCCCTGCTGGAAGGTCTGGACGCCCCAGATGTTGCTGCCGCCCTCGTCGATAAAGCGGCCGACCTCGACCAGCTCGCCATCACGGATCTCGGCTACGCGTAGACCGGCCGAGTAGTACGAGAAATAGGCCAGGTCGTTGCGCGTCTCGGACGTTGCGACCTCGTGCACGGAGAGATCTCCGGAGCCGGAGGCGTGCTCAGGGTCGTGGGCCTCGGGGACGGCGTAGGTGTCCAACTCGGTCATCTTGGTGCC
>JAUJMB010000201.1 GCA_030447045.1 Rubrobacteraceae bacterium
CTGTCGAGGATGGATCGACGGGGAGAACAGGCGAACGGCGGCGTCCCATTCGGGGCGTCGCCGGGAGCACGAGCGAGGGAGGGCTTTTTGTCGGGCGGGACGGGCGCTTTCGCGCACTTGCACTGTCACTCGGAGTACTCGATGCTCGACGGCGCGAGCCGCATCAAGGACCTCGTCTCCTTCGCCAAGGAGCAGAACATGCCGGGGCTGGCGCTCACGGACCACGGGGTGATGTACGGGGCCGTCCGGTTCTACAAGGAGGCGAAGGACGCCGGCATCAAGCCCCTCATGGGGTGCGAGGTCTACGTCACCGCCAACCGGCATGACCGCAGCCGCGCCCCCTACTACCACCTGACGCTCATCGCCAGGACCGCGGCCGGGTACAGGAACCTCATGAAGCTCTCGACGGCCGGCTTTCTCGAGGGCTTCTACTACAAGCCCCGGGTGGACCTGGAGACGCTGAAGAGGCACGGGGATGGCATCATCTGCCTCTCCGGGTGCCTCTCGGCCGAGGTGCCGACCCGCATACTCGAGGGCCGCTTCGACGAGGCGCGGCGGCTCCTGACGGAGTACGGCGAGATCTTCGACGCCGTCTACCTCGAGATGCAGGACCACGGCATCCCCGAGCAGCGACGCGTCAACGAGGGGCTCGTGAAGCTTCACAAGGAGACCGGCCTCGACCTCGTGGCGGCCAACGACTCCCACTACACCACCAAGCACGACGCGAAGATGCACGACGCGCTCCTTTGCATCGGGACCGGCAAGTTCTTTAACGACCAGAACCGGATGCGATTCCACGGCGAGGAGTTCTACGTCAAGAGCATCGAGGAGATGGGCCGCATCTTCCCTGACCACCCCGAGGCGCTCTCGAACACCCTCAAGGTCGTCGAGAGCGTCGAGGACGTCGGCATCGAGCTCGGCAAGACGAGGCTCCCCAACTTCCCGAAGCCCGAGGGGTACACGGCCGACCAGTACCTGCGCGAGCAGTGCGAGCGGGGGCTCCTGGCGCGCTACGGGGAGCGGGCGAAGGGCCCCGAGGTGCAAGGGCGCCTGGAGTTCGAGCTCTCGACCATCGGGAAGATGGGGTTCGCGGATTACTTCCTTATCGTGTGGGACTTCGTCAAGTACGCCAAGGACCGGAAGATCGCGGTGGGGCCGGGGCGCGGCTCGGCGGCCGGTTCGATCGTGGCCTACGCCCTGGGCATCACGGACCTCGACCCGTTGCACTACTCGCTGCTCTTCGAGCGGTTCTTGAACCCGGACCGCATAAACATGCCCGACGTGGACATAGACTTCTCGGTCTCCGGGCGCTCGGAGGTGATGAAGTACGTAACGGACAAGTACGGCGGGCACGAGCACGTGGCCCAGATCATCACCTTCGGCACCATCGGCGCCAAGGCCGCGATCAGGGACTCCGGGCGCATCTTCCAGTATCCCTACTCCGACACCGACAAGCTCGCCAAGTTTATCCCGGACAAGCCGGTGGGCACGACCCTGCGCGACGTGCTGACGCCCGGGCCCGACGGCGAGTACGTGGCGGGTGAGAAGCACCCGGGTCAGGCGCGCGAGATCATCCAGTTCGTCAACGCCAGCGAGGGCGCGAGGGAGGTCCTCGACACGGCCTTCGAGATAGAGGGCTTCGCCCGCCACGCCGGCACCCACGCCGCCGGCGTCGTCATCTCAGAGGAACGCCTCACGGACATCGTCCCGCTCCAGAGGGTCAAGGACACGGACTCCGTGATGGTCCAGCACCCCATGAGCGACGTCGAGGCCCTGGGCCTCCTCAAGGTGGACTTCCTGGGCCTTCGCAACCTCGACGTCATAGAGGAAACTTTAGAGACCATCAGGCAGAACACGGGCGAGGAGGTGGACATCCAGAACATCCCCCTCGACGACGAGAAGACCCTGAAGATGTTCGCCCGCGGCGACACGTTCGGGGTCTTCCAGTTCGAATCCGGGGGGATGCAGCGGATGCTTCAGGAGGTCCGCCCCGACCGCTTCGACGACCTCGTTGCCCTCAACGCCCTCTACCGTCCCGGCCCCATGGACTACATCCCGACCTTCAAGAGGGGCAAGCACGACCCAGAGAGCGTGGACTACCGCGACGCGCGGTTGAAGCCCATCCTGGAGCCTACGTACGGGGTCGCCGCGTACCAGGAGCAGCTCATGGAGATCAGCAAGCTCCTCGGCGGCTTCACCCCGGGCCAGGCGGACACTCTGCGCAAGGCCATCGGCAAGAAGAACGCGGCGATGCTCGCCACGCTCAAGGACAAGTTCATGGAAGGTTGTGCGGCCAACGACGTCTCCTTGGACGTCGCGGACGAGCTCTGGAACTGGATGGAGAAGGCCGGCGGCTACTCTTTCAACAAGAGCCACTCCGCCTGCTACTCGTTTCTCGCCTTCCAGACGGCGTACCTCAAGGCCCACTACCCCGAGGCGTACATGGCGGCGCTCATGAGCAGCGTCATGAACACCAAGGACCGGGTGCCGCAGTACGTGGCCGAGGCGCGCGCGATGAAGATAGAGGTCCTGCCGCCGGACGTGAACGAGAGCGGTCGCCGGTTCACGGTCGTCGGGAACACCATCAGGTTCGGCCTCTCGGCGGTAAAAAACGTCGGGGAGAACACGGTCGAGGCCATCCAGGCCGCCAGGGAGGAGGGGGGACCCTTCGCCGACATCTTCGACTTCTGCGAGCGGGTGGACTGCTCGACCTACAACAAGCGCACCCTCGAATCCCTCATAAAGTGCGGCGCCTTCGACAACGTCGGGCCCTCGCGGGCGGCCATGGTCGCCGTGCACGCCAAGGCGGTGGAACGCTCGACCAAGGGCCTCAAGGGCGCCTGTGAGGACCAGTTCTCGATGTTCGACGACGCCGAGATAGCGCCCCCGAAGCCGGTCTTCCCCGACCTCGAGGACGACCGGCGCGAGACGCTCGAGTGGGAGAAGGAGACCCTGGGGCTCTACGTTTCGGACCACCCTCTGCGGCCCGTCCTGCACAAGCTCAAGAAGCACACGGACACGACGGTCTCGGACCTCGACCACTGCAAGGACGGGGCGATGGTATGGGTGGGGGGCCTGGCGACGAGCGTGAGGACCAACACGACGCGCAAGGGCGACATGATGGGCATGCTCCAGCTCGACGACACCCGCGGCCTCGCGGAGGTGATGGTCTTCCCGAGGGTCTACGCCAAGTGCGGCACCTGCGTGCGCGAGGACGCCGTGCTCAAGGTCAAGGGCCGCGTGGAGCGCAAGGAGGGCATCCCGCGTATCATCGCGATGGAGATGGAGGAGCTGCACCTCGAGGCGGGCCCCGACCCCGTCTACCTCGACGCCTCCTGCTTTGTCGGCCTGCCCAGGGCGTCCGCGGAGGAGGCGTTCGGACTGCTCGCGAAGAACCCCGGCAGCAGCCCGGTCTTTCTCGTCTCCCCGGCCGAAGGGC
>JAUJMB010000202.1 GCA_030447045.1 Rubrobacteraceae bacterium
TCTTGTCCGTCATGAGCCGCGAGATTATACGGGCGCGTAAGAAAGGTGTCAACGAGAGGTTTCGGGTTCCAGGCATCAGGTCTCAGGGCCTGCGGATTCGACCTTGCAGCACCTCCGCGTACCGTACCGGATGCCGCACGACGCCCGACCTTTCTCGAGGACAAAGAGGCTGCGGACAGAGCCGTCGAACATGGCGGCGCTAGCATCCCTCGCGCCGCGAACACGCCAGAGATGCTCCGCACCCGGCGCCCCAACCCCCACCCGCGCTATCCGCCCAAGAGACCGTCACCGACCGGCCCTTCCCGATGCCTGTAGCCCGAAACCTACCTGTTCATCTCGTACAGGATCCGCAGGCCCTTCAGCGTAAGGTCGGGGTCGAACTCCTGGATCTCCTCACAGTACGGCACCACAGCGCCCGCGGGGCCGCCGGTGGCTACCACGCGCACGTTGTCGGCCTCCATCTCCTCGCGGCTGCGCCGGATCAGGGCGTCCAGGGCGCCGGCGTAGCCGTAGATGAAGCCGCTCCTCAGGGAGTCGGGGGTGTTGGTCGCGATGACCCTCGGCGGCGCCTGCTCGAGGTCCACGCTCGGGAGCTTGGCGGTCCTGGCGACGAGGGCCTCGAGGGCGACGTGGAGGCCGGTCAGGATCGCACCTCCCAGGTAGTTGCTCTCACTATCAACGGCCTCGACGGTGGTGGCCGTCCCGATGTCCACGATGATCGCCGGAAACCCGTAGTGCCTGCCCGTCGCCACGGCGTTCACGATCCTGTCGGCCCCGACGGACCCGGGGTCGTCGTAGCGGTTCTTGAGGCCCGTCTTCATGCCCGCCGTGACGCCGTAGAACGGCACGTCGAAGAACTTTGACGCGAGGTCCGTGTAGGAGCGGGTGAGCGCCGGCACGACGCTGGAGACGATCATGGCGTCCACGTCGCCGAGCCGCAGCCCCCTCATCTGGAGCAGGGCCGCGTAGACCACGGCGAGCTCGTCTGCGGTCCGGTGCGCCTCGGTGGCCACGCGCCACTGCCCGCGCGTCTCCTCCCCCTCGAAGAGCCCGAGCACGGTCTGCGTGTTCCCGATGTCCACGGCCATCAACACCCTACACGCCCTCCTCGAACTCCCGGATACCCGTCAGGCCAGCGGCCGCCAGCAACCCCGCCACCGCGCCGCGGCCCGGAATATACAGGTCGGGGTCGAGGTCCGCGAGGCCGACGAGGTTGAAGGCGCGGCCCACCCCCCGGTGCGGCACCCCGAAGTCAAGCCTCTCCACGACCTCCCCCCCAAAGAGCAGCACGTCGATGTCCACGGTGCGCGGCGCCCTCTCCCCCTTGCGCTCCCGCCCGAGACCCGCCTCCACACCCTGGCAGTAGCGCAGAAGCTCGACCGCCGGCAGCCCGCACCAGACCTCGACCACGCAATTCAGGTAATCCGGCTGGTCGCCTTCAACCTCGACCGGCGCCGTTTCGTAGACCTTCGATGTGCCCCGTACCTCCAGGGAAGGTCCGCGGCCGAGGGCGTGAACGGCCGAGCGGAGGTACTCCAGACGGTCGCCCAGGTTGCTGCCGAGGCTCAGGAAGGCGCGGGTCACCGCCGGAAGGTGGCCGACACGGTCACGCCGGGCGCCGGGTCATCTCGGGTCACCGACACCGTGACCTCCTGTATGCTCGGGACCTCCTCCAGCAACAGGTCGCCGGTCTGCCCGACCACCGCCTCGAGCAGGGAAGTACCGCGGGCCCCCAGGAACCTCTCCACGAGGTCCGAGAGCCCGGCGTGGTTCAAGGCCTCGAAGCCGTCCGAGCCCTCCCGCGTCACATCGTACGAGTAGTCCAGACCCACGACCACCGGCACGCGCCTTCCCAGGTTCCCTTCATCGGGAGACAGAACCTCGGCCCGGATACCGCCGACCCGTCCCCGGAAGAGCATCCGGCTGTGCGCCTCTTCCTCGATCCTCGCCCCGCCCGGTGGAACGAACCCGGGCGTCTCAGACGCAAGCCGCCGCATGACCTCGCGGCGGAGCGCCTCCGGGTTCACGTTCAGGTTCCGGAGCACGCGCGCGGCGACGCCCTCGCCCTCCCTCGCCAACCCGAGCAGGAGGTGCTCGGTGCCTATGTAGTTGTGGCCGAGTCCAAAGGTCTCTTTAAGGGAAGACTCCAGCACCCTCTTGGATTCCGAGGTGAACGGCTTTTGCGACGTGTCGGCTTCGCCGTACCCCACGACGGCCTCCACCTGCTCGCGCGCGCCCTCCACGGTGACGCCGGCGGCCGTGAGGGCCTGCGCCGCGACGCCCTCTCCCTCGCGGATCAGACCAACCAGCAGGTGTTCCGCGCCGACGTAATCGTGCCGGAGGCGCCCGGACTCTTCTTGGGCCAGCGAGATCACCCTGCGCGCCCGTTCGGTGAAACGCTCGAACACTCCGGACAGACCTCCTCGTAGCCCCCGCGACGGGGCTAGTCTAACCCGTCAGGAAGCGGCCAGGACGGCCTCGGCGACCGCCAGCGCCTCGCGGTTGGCCCTGACGTCGTGGACCCGGAAGAGGGTGGCGCCCCGCCCGTAGCCGAGGACCGTGGTCGCCACCGTGCCGAAGAGGCGGTCCTTCGCCTCCGCCGCGCCGGTGATGCTGCCAAGAAAACGCTTGCGCGAGCTCCCGAGCAGGACCGGAGGCCCGAGGGCCACTATCTCGTCCAGGCGGGCAAGGAGCGTCAGGTTGTGCTCCAGGGTCTTGCCGAAGCCTATTCCGGGGTCGAGGATTATGTCCTCCTCCTCTACGCCGGCCGCGTTCGCGTACCCGGCCCGCTCCTCGAGAAAACCCCGCACCTCGCGCGTTACGTCATCGTAGCGAGGCTCCCTCTGCATGGTCTTCGGCTCGCCGAGCATGTGCATCAGGACGATGGGGCAGCCCGCGTCGGCGACGAGCGCGGCCATACGCGGGTCGCCACGCAGCGCGGTGACGTCGTTGACGACGCGGGCCCCGGCATCGAGGGCGGCCTCGGCGGTCCGGGCGCGGTAGGTGTCGACGGAGACCACGGTCTCGGGGCGGGCTTCCAGGATCTTCCGTACAACCGGGACGACACGGCGAAGTTCCTCTTCTTCGGAGACCGGGTCGGAGCCCGGGCGGGTGGACTCGCCGCCGACGTCTACGACGTGGGCGCCCTCGTCTATTAGGAGTTCGGCTTGGCGGGCGGCGGCCTCGGGGTCGAGGAAGTCGCCGCCGTCGGAGAAGGAGTCGGGGGTAACGTTCAGGATGCCGAAAAGGGCGGGGCCGGGACCCCGTAGTGGGTTCCCGGCCCTCGCCCGTGGTCGTGCCGCGGGTTCCCGGTGCACGTTAGTCCAGGAAGCGGTTCCGCCGGTGGCCGTCGGCGTCCGGGATGGCGCCGTTCGGGGACACGTTGTCCACGGCGTACTGCTCGACGAGGCGCTTGAGGTGCTTGGCGTCCACGGTCTCG
>JAUJMB010000203.1 GCA_030447045.1 Rubrobacteraceae bacterium
CAGGCGAAGATAGAGCCGAACGAGGCGACGAACAAGCTGGTGATCTAATGGACGACCAGGTCTTGAAGCTGGCCGAGGAGACCCTCGGCCGCTACGAAGCGCTTACCAAGGAACTCTCGGACCCGAACATCTACAGCGACCAGCGGCACTACGCCGAGGTCGCCAAGGAGCACGCGAGGATGCGCCGCGGCGCGGAGATGAGCCAGGAGCTGCTCGACGCCGTGGAGGCCGAGAAGGAGGCGCGGGAGCTACTTCCGCAGGCCGAAGACGCGGAAACTAGGGAGTACTATGAGGCGGAGGCGCGGGAGGCCGAGGAGAAGATAGAGGCGCTCTCGGAGACTATCCGGACGGAGCTTATCGACCGCGACCCGAACGACGACAAGGACGTGATCATCGAGATCCGGGCCGGCGCCGGCGGCGACGAGGCCGCCCTCTTCGCGGGCGAGCTCATGGAGATGTACTCCCGCTACGCCGAGCGGCTCCGGTTCAAGCACGACACGCTCTCCTCCAGCCCGGCCGAGGTCGGCGGCTACCGCGAGGTCTCGCTCGAGATCCAGGGCGATGGCGCCTTCTCCGTCTTCAAGCACGAGGGCGGCACGCACCGGGTCCAGAGGGTGCCGAAGACCGAGAGCCAGGGTCGGATACACACGTCCACGGCGACGGTGGCGGTTCTGCCCGAGGCCGAGGACGTCGACGTGCAGATCAACTCGGGCGACCTCGAGATCGACGTCTACCGCTCCAGCGGGCCCGGCGGCCAGAGCGTGAACACCACGGACTCGGCGGTGCGCATCACGCACAAGCCGACGGGCCTGGTCGTGACGTGCCAGAACGAGAAGAGCCAGCTCCAGAACAAGGAGCAGGCCATGAAGATCCTGAAGAGCCGCCTCCTGGAGCGCGAGATGCAGGAGCGGGCCCAGGAGGAGGGGGCCCTCCGTCAGGCCCAGGTCGGCACCGGCGACCGCTCGGCGAAGGTGCGCACGTACAACTTCCCCCAGGGCCGCATCACGGACCACCGCGTCGGCGTCACCTCCCACAACCTCGAGGCCACCTTGGGCGGCGACCTCGAAGAGTTCACCCGGGCCCTCGCCGCCAAGGAGCGCTCCGAGAAGCTCGCCGCCGAGGCCGCCGGAACCCCCGGCTGAGCGATGCCGACCGGCCCCCGCGCCAGGGACGCCGCGCGCAGAGCAACGACGAGACTGCTGGACGCCGGCGTCCCCGAGCCAGGGGCCTCCGCGGAGGTCCTCCTCTCGGAGCTTCTCGGTATCCGGCGCGGTGAGATCCCCCTCCACCGGCAACCGCTGACGGCCGAGCAGGCGAGGCTCTACGCGGACTGGATCGAACGCCGCGCCAAGCGGGAACCCGTGCAGCGCATACTCGGGTACGCCTACTTCCGCAACCTCGTCCTCCGCCTGAACGATGGGACCCTGATCCCACGCCCCGACACCGAGAGCGTGGTGGACGCCGCCCTCGAACGCCTGGACGCCCGTGGCGATGGGAGCGTCGTGCTCGACGTCGGGACGGGCTCAGGCGCCATAGCCATCTCCATCGCCCAGGAGAGGCCGAGCGCGACGGTGCACGCCACGGACGTATCGGCGGAGGCGCTCGAAGCCGCCGGCCACAACGCGCCGGAGAACGGCGCGTCCGTCCGCTTCTACCAGGCCGACCTCTTCGCCGGTCTCGGGTTCCTCGAAGGCGGGGTAGACCTCCTGGTCTCCAACCCGCCCTACATCGAGGAGGGAACCCTGGGGAGGCTGGCGCCCGAGGTGCGGGACTGGGACCCGAGCCCGGCCCTCGACGGCGGCCCGGACGGCCTGCGCTTCTACCGCCGCATCTTCGAGGAAGCCCCTCCCTTGCTAAGAGACGGCGCGGACGTGGTGCTTGAGGTGGGGGACGGGCAGGGAGAGGCCGTCCTCGACCTCGGCGCGAACGGTGGGTTCGTGCCGCTCGGCTTGCGCGAAGACCTCGCGGGGACGCCCCGGGCGGCGCGTTTGAGGTGGGAGGGATGACAGGAGTATCCGTCGAGGAGGCAGCCTCGGTTCTTCGCGGCGGCGGGGTAGTGCTGGTCCCGACCGAGACCGTGGTCGGGCTGGTGGCGGCTGAGCCTGGACCCCTGAACGACATCAAGGGCAGCGACCCCAAGAAACCGCTCGCCATGCTCTGCTCCTCGGCCGGGGAGGCGTTCTCGCTCGCGGCGGAGGTTCCCCCGCTCGCCCGCGCGCTGGCGGACGCCTACTGGCCTGGGCCGCTGACGCTGGTGCTGGACGGAGACGAAGGGAGGACGGTGGGGGTCCGCGTCCCGGCCGGCGCCGTCGTGGGCGTGCTGCGCGCCTACGGCGGACCCCTGTACGCGACGAGCGCGAACCCGTCCGGCGGGGCGGCGCCGCGTTCGCTCGACGCTGTGGAGCCGGGCGTGGTCGCAGCAGCGGACGCCGTGGTTGAAGGCGAAGCGGGGAGCGGCGAGGCCTCGGCGGTGGTTGACTTTTCGGGAGGAGGGACGCGGGTCCTGCGCCCGACGGCGACCCTAGACGGTGAGACGCTTCGCAAGTTGGCCGGGGATCTGGCGGGGTAAAGTAGTAGAGTCAGATCGTTGGAACAGGCTCCGGAGGTGTCTAGAGGTGGCGTTGCGTTACTTTTTCGATGTGGTCTGCCCTTACAGCTACATCATGGGCTTCGAGGTCGAGGAGGCCGAGGACGAGGGGCTCGTCGAGATCGAGTGGCTGCCGTTCGAGCTGAGGCCGGCGCCCGCTCCGCTGCCCGAGCCGCGGGGGGAGTACATAAGGGGGCACTGGCGCGGGCAGGTGTACCGGCTCGCGGACGCGCACGGCGTCGAGATCCACGTCCCCCGCTACCAGCCCCGCTCGACCCTGGCCCTCACCCTGCACGCCTTCGCGGTGGAGGCGGGCAAGGGCCGACCGCTCCGGAACGCCGCCCACCGCGCCTTCTTCGTTGAGGGGCTGGATATCGGGGACGACGCCGTGCTGCGCGAGGCCGCCGAGGAGGCCGGGCTCGACGCCGACGCCGCGATGGAGGCGGCGTGGGACCCGGCCCGGCTCGTTGCTCTGCGCGCCAACCGCGAGGAGGCCCTGCGCCTCGGGGTGCACGGCGTGCCGACCGTCGCCACGGCCGAGGAGATCCTCTTCTACGGCGCCGCGCAGCCGGGCCGGTTGCGCGCCATGCTCGCCAAGTGGCCCGGGGCGGGACCGGCCGTTTGAGGGCATCACGGGCACCCTCTATACTCCTGGCAGTGCAGGGCAACAGGGAGGACGCGGGAAACGCCAGCGCACATGAGGCAACCCCGGCGTCGCCGCGAAAAGAGACCACCCGAGACGCCCCCAACCCCGAGCGGAGGTAGACCATGATAGGACCTTACACGGAGGTCGTGGACCGTCAGGTCCAGGAGGCGCTCGACGGGGAGCTCGAACGCCAGCGGACGACCAT
>JAUJMB010000204.1 GCA_030447045.1 Rubrobacteraceae bacterium
GCTTCGTCCCGGGCGTGGTCCACGCGGTGTGGGTCATAGCCAAGTACTAGCCAGGGCCCCGGGCCGGCGGCGTGGTACGCTTGGGCCGTAGCTTGAGTATCGAAGGACCACCCCGCACCCCTGCGCATACGCCGCCCCCCTCGGGGCGCGCGACGGCTCCTCTCTCCGGGAGGGCATCGTCTTGAGCGGTCTGGTCCTCGACGGCGTCCTGGTCGTCCTGGCGCTCCTCCTGGTCGCGCTCAACGGCCTGTTCGTGGCCGCCGAGTTCGGGCTGGTGAAGATCCGCTCCACGCAGGTGGACGGGCTGGTGCGGGAGGGCCGGCGATCTGCTGGGCTCCTCAAGAAGGCCACCGACAAGCTCGACGCCTACCTCTCCGTGTGCCAGCTCGGCATCACCATCTCCTCCCTGGGCCTCGGTGCCCTGGGCGAGCCGGCGATAGCCTCGCTGCTCGAGCCCGTGCTGGCGGCGGCGGGGTTCTCCGAGGCCCTGATCCACACGATCGCCTTCGCCGTCGGCTTCGGGATCATCACCTTCTTGCACGTCGTCTTCGGGGAGCTCGCGCCCAAGAGCGTGGCCATCGCCAAGGCCGAGGGAACCTCCCTGTTCGTGGCGCCGTTCATGAGGTTCTTCTACTTTCTCTTCTACCCCGGCGTGGTCGTCTTCAACGGCGTGGCCAACGCCGTGGTGAGGCTCTTCGGGGTGCCCCCGGCCTCCGAGACCGAGGAGGAGCACTCAGAGGAGGAGCTGCGCCTGATCATCGGCCGCTCGACCGATCAGGGCGTGCTGAACGCCGACGAGCGGCACATGCTCGAGGGGGTCTTCGAGCTCGAGGACACGCCGGCGCGCGAGGTCATGGTCCCCCGCCCCGACGTCGTCTCGTTGCCCGCGGGCATGCCCCTGAGGGAACTCTTCTCGGCCATAGCCACGGGCGAGCACTCCCGCTACCCGGTCCACGAGGAGGGGCGCCCGGACAGGATAGTCGGGGTGGTGCACGCCAAGGACGTCATGCGAGCCGTGGAGGATGCCGGCGGGGACGCGGGCGGCCTCGGGGCGCGGACGACGGCAGAGGACGTCATGCGCGAGGTCCTGACGGTCCCGGAGAACCGGCGGGTGGACGACGTCCTCCGGGACCTCAAAGGCCCCCGACTCTACATGGCCGTCGTCATAGACGAGTGGGGGTCGTTCGAGGGCATCATCACGGTGGAGGACATCGTCGAGGAGATAGTCGGCGAGATCCGCGACGAGTTCGACGGGACGAGCCCTTCCGTGCGCGAGAACCCGGACGGCTCCCACTCCATGGGCGGCGGCACGCCCATAGAGGAGGCGAACAAGGCGCTCGGCGCGGGGTTCTCAAGCGAGGACTTCGGGACCGTGGGCGGCCTCGTCTTCGGCCGCCTCGGACGCGCCCCGAAGGTCGGCGACGAGGTACGCCTCGACGGACACGTGCTGCGCGTGGAGGAGGTGGACGGCCCGCGGGTCGTCAGGGTCGTCGCCCGAAAGGAGTCCTCGTAGCGCGGTGGCGCGGGCTTGAGGCCGTGATCGGGCGCATGAAGACGAGCTGGCGGATCTTCGCGGGGGGCAGGCCGGGGCTGCGCTTCAGGGAGCGCTACCGGCTGCGCCAGGGCCGGGGCCACAGGGGCCTCCACCCCGTGCGCCTGGCCAACCTCGCGGGGGGCGCGGCGCTGATCGTCGTCAGCGCCGTCTTCGGGTGGCTGCCGGTGTTAGGCTGGGGGACGGTAGTCTTGGGACTGGCCATGGTCGCCGGCGAAGTCCAACCGGTCGCCCGTCTTATGGATCGGTGGGAGGTTGTGGCCAGGAGGCTTTTGGGTCCGCCGGCGAAGACCGTCGGGCGGTTGCCAGTATGGGCGCAACTCTGCGTCTCACTGGCCGGCGCGCTTGCGACCTTCGCCCTCGTGTACGGGCTGTACTCGCTCGCCCTGGGTGCCTAAAGGAACCCTCGCCTCAACCGGGCGGCGGGCTCTCCACACGAGCCTCGGACCCTCTTCGCCTCTACGCGCAACGGGCCACGAACTTCTTAGAATGCCCCTTCTACGAGGTTCGATGAATAGTGCGCGGCAGGTGCGCGGCTAGGACGCTCGGTGCGCCGTCCGATGCAGGGCCTCCGGGTTCGTGATGTGGACACAGCGGTCCCTGACCTGCACGACGCCCTGCTTGCGCAAGGCCCCGAGCGCCCTGGTCGTCGCCTCCCGGTTCGCCCCGATCATGCTCGCCAGCTGCTCGTGCGTGTAGGGGGTGGGCAGCTTGGGGCCTTCCCGGCCCATCACGCCCTCGCTCTCCACCAGCCGCAGGATCGCGCCGGCCAGGCGCGCCGGCACCTCCCTGTAGGCCACGTCGGCCAGCCTCTCCTCGAGCACGCCTATCCTGTCGGCCAGCGCGCGCGCGAGCCGCAGGCCCGCCTCTGGGTTGCGGTCCGCCGCCTCCTCGAAGGCCCCCCACCCCAAGAAGCAGAACACCGATGGCACCAGCGCCTCCGCCCGCAGCCCCCGCGGGCGTTCGTAGAGCCCGGCCACGCCCGCCACGGTGCCCGCCTCGGCCACCGCGACCGTCAGCCTGCGCCCGCGCGGGCCCGGCTCGTAGAGCCGCGCGCGCCCCTCCAGCAGCAGCACCATCCTCCGCGCGTGCTCCCGGGGGCCCACCGCCATGGTCTCGCGCTTTCCCAGGCGCTCCAGGGAGGAGCGCGAGGCGAGCTCCCGCAGTTCCTGCGAGGGCAGGGTCTCCAGTACGTCCACCGAGGCGAGCAGGCGCACCAGCTCCTCCATGGGCATCCACGCAGGCGCGGCGCGCAGTTTCGCGGGCCGCGCCTTCACGGCAGCCGCCCTCCGGTAAGGGGAGCTTTAGGTGATATATCCTCCGACATGCATCGCTCCTGGGTAGGTGGGCTGTGCGGGTACCAGAACCCTATCGGAGCGGCGATCGTGGGGCATAGGGCAGACGTCCCGTACGGTGCTGATCCATTTGGCCTGGGGATAAGAGGTTCGGGCCGAAGAAGAGGCCGGCGCGTTCGGCCGAACGTCCGGGAACCCCCTTAACGGGCAGTACGTTTGGCCGCGCGACCTCGCGATCGCTACACGTACGCCAGTTCCAGTTTGGGGACCCCTCCGCAGATTTGGGCACGGAAGCGCAGGCCGGGGCGGTTTGTATTTTCGCGGGTCGCCATGGCGCGAAGCTCTTATCTGGGCGCGGTTCGTTCTGTGAGGGGTTGGCAACCCTTGTGCTGTACCCCGATGTGTTGCCGTCGGCCCCAGGCTGGGGCACGGTGATCGGACGTTTCCCAGCCCTCCTCGGTCGGAATTCCCGGGCTGTCGCAGACGTACTTCGAAAAAGCGAAAGAGAGCGAACCTCGCCTCTTCGGGGTTTTCCGAAGCCCATCCTCTGCAGCGGGAAGACGGCCGCGCTGTTGCCGACGTGCCCGTA